>JBEKWK010000280.1:0-4926 GCA_049513175.1 FCB group bacterium | reverse complement strand
TATCTCTTCTAACGAAATAAATCCTGAAATCGAATCTATTATACTCTCTACATAATCCTGAAAAAAGGTTCCGGTTTCTACTTCAAAAATGTCTTCATTTTTCATGCCTTAATAGTTCCACGTGAAACATACATTGCTTATTTATGTTTTTTTTAACTCTTTTATTTATTAATTGTTATATCTTTTTTTTAAAACCCGAAATTCATTTCGAGATTACTTCCACGAAATAAATTTTGTGTTACAAATTTTTTTAAAACATGGTAACATCAGCAATTCTTATGCCAATGAAGATTGTGGTTTTTATAAGTTATTCAATATATATTATTTTTATATTATTAGATTATAATTTTGCAATATTAAAATTAATTTATATTTTTGTATAAATATTTGTTTAACTTATAAATGAGGAGAACATATGAAATATTTTTATTCTTACCTGACTTTTTTTTTAATTTTAATTTTCAATCTTACTACTAATGTAGTTACATTTTCACAAGAAAATATAACTGAGCAAAATTTACCATATTATTTAATTCAACCCGATAATAATACTATAAATAGGATTGAATCGAATGAAGCCCCACCCCGAAATATGAATATGATGACCGGTAAAGATTATTATGATGCATATCAAAAATTTCTCCGAATGCCTGACGAAAATTTGGCAAATAAGAAAAACAAAACATTGACAGTTACAGCCTGGCAAACGATTGGTCCCAACAGGGCAAGTGTAAGAGGTAATGCAAATATTGGTTTGGATGGCAGGCTCAGGTGTTTTTTCTGGTATCTCAATACTGCTAATCCGAATGATACGTATTGGCAGCCCTGGGTTGGAGCATGCAGCGGCGGAATTTTTTATAAGGAACATTTCCCTTCTGACCCTTCAATCGAGCGATGGATTTCTGCAGGAGAAAATCTTCCTACACCTACGGTAGGAGCGATTTATGTAAGACATGATGATATTTTCGGCAATGAGATTTTCGTTGGTTCCGGTGATTGGAGCAGGTTTAACGGAGCGGGTCTTTACCATTCCACAAACCAGGGAAGAAGTTGGCTTAAAATACCCATGACGACAGGTAACAGAGAAATAATTCCCACTGCGATAACTGATATTTACAGTAGATGGGGGCTTGTCTATGATACTCTTTTCGTAGCCAGTGACTCAGGGTTTTTCAGGTCAACTAATGCCGGCTCGTCATTCTCGAGGATTGCTATTATTTCTTACAATGAAGCGGCAGGTGTTTTCGATATGGTTCAGCACCCTACAGACCTATCAACTCTTTATGCTGCTTTACCCGGTCATGGTATATATAAGACTACAAACAGTGGAACAAGCTGGTTCCCGGTAAATACGGGAATTAATGTTTCCTCAGATATGGGGAGGACAATATCAATAGCTATATCGCAAGGTTCTCCCAATCTACTTTACACAGTATTTACTAATCGTGCTGATAATTTTAGAAATATGTATAAAACAACGAATGGTGGTACAAGCTGGGCAACCGTTTCGCCTCCGTCAGATTATATGGTAGCAGGGCAGGGCTTTCATGTCAATTGCGTTGCCATTAATCCTACCGACCCGAACAAAGTATATGCAGGTTCCGTAGGTTTAATCAGAACGACAAACGGTGGCTCAGATTGGGAGTATAGGGACCCTGGACACAGCGATATAACACAAATTAATTTCAGCCACGATGATACTAATATTTTATACATTACTTGTGATGGCGGAATTTTTATCAAAGATGAAAATGCAAATACAGTGCAAAATATAAATGAAAGATTTTATCCTTATGCTCCAATTCAAGAATACGGAATGGATATACCTGATGTAGAAGCAAATACTATTGTCTCCGGAACACAGGATAATGGTACTATGATTACACTAAACGGTTTCCCCACTACCACGAACAATTGGGAACAATTTTCAGGCTGCGACGGAGCAAATAATGTGTGCTACGACCCAAGGGATGCTAATATTTTTTATTTCAATAGCTGGTGCGGTTCTACTAACCCAAGGTTAAGGTCTTTAACTAAAAGCTCTGATTTTTCAAATATAAACAACGGCATAGCGGAGATTTACTATTCTCCTTTATCATTTAATAAATATAACACTAATTATATTTTTACGACAACAAATAAAAATTTATATTATTCTTCAAACAGGGGTGACGCCTGGCAGAGAGTGGATAGAGTTGATTCGGATTTCGTATATAGCGAGTTCCCGAAAGAAATTGCCCTTAATTCGAGGGCAGGCACACCGACCTGTTATGTCTGTTTCTGGGTACCAAGGTCATATATTTATACAGACCCTAACCCGGAATACAGAATAAAGATATTTGAAGGTACACCGGGGAATATGACAGTCCGTACTTGCACCCCTGCCGGTACAAATGGTATTGGTGCCGTAGTAACAGATTTATGGGATGCGAATATTGCTTATGCCTTCACTGACCCGCCTTTAATAAGTTCATATAAAACCACTGACAGGGGACACACCTGGAATTTAATCAGCGGTACAATACCCGATTCTTCGCTCCCTGCAGTACCTTGTCATGTTATGGTAAGCAAACCAAGTGACCCGAATACAATCTATGCCGGAACAGATTTCGGTGTATTTAAAACTACCAATAACGGTTCAACATGGCATAAATATCAATATGGATTACCAATCGTACCTATTTTTAATATGAATTATATTCAATCTACTCCTAATGATATACTTAAAATTGGAACTTTTGGCAGAGGTTTCTGGTATCGCGAACTAAACGGGGAAGACCCAAGCTGGCTGCCCAGACCTACTACCATAGACAGAATTATACATTGCCCCGACACTACCCTGATGTGCAGGTTTTATCACAGGGTGGAACCATTAAGACATAAGCCAACAAATCCACATGGTCCTTGCTTTATGGTAGCAAATGACCGTGGAACCGTAGAACGCTCCATTAACGGCGGTATGTCCTGGGAAATGCTCCAGCTACCAACAAAAGAAGATATAAATGATATATTTTCTATGGCTGACGGTTCGGTTTTGGTCGTTGGAGAACAGGGAGGGATTTTTTATTCAAACGACTTAGGAGATACATGGAATGCTTCTAAAACGCAAAATACACAGGCATTAAGAACTGTAACTTTTCTTGACCAATTAACCGGCTTCGCTGCAGGTGCGGAAGGACTTTTACTCAGAACAGACGATGGCGGTGTTAACTGGACAAGTTTGAAAATGGATTCTCATTATGGAATCAACAATATCCGTTTTCTTAACACGCAAATGGGAGTTGCTACCGGGTTTGATTATTCGACCAAGCCGCCGGCTCAATTTCTACTTGTTACAACTGACGGCGGGCTATCATGGAATTCTTCATCATTACCCAAAGGAATACAGGTAAATAATTTTTACTTTAAAGACCAAAACTCGGCTTTCATAATCGGTAATAACGGCGAAATTTTAGTATCCGGAGATTTTGGACAAAGTTGGAAAAATTGCAATAATAATCTCAATGTTGCTCTATATGATATAAAATTCAAAGACACAAAAACCGGCTGGATAAGCGGAGAAAAGGGAACCATACTTACTTCCACCGACGGCGGATATAATTGGTTCCCGGAAGAGACCAACATAACAGATAATCTGTATTCGATTGCTATAGACAGCACTGATGCTCTTGCAATCGGCGATACTGTAATGCTGAAGAGGCTTCCTTTTGAGAGCCAAGACACTACATCAGGCTCACATATTATTAACGTGAACTTCGATATAACGACAAATGTTGCCGATAATGAAATTAATTATCAACTAAATTGCTATCCCAATCCCGTTTCTGACATAACAAACATTGAGTTTAAGCTCCCGTTTACCGACCACCTGACTCTCAAAGTATTTGATTGTATCGGAAGGGAGATTTCTACAATAGCAGATGATAATTTTGAAGCAGGTTCTTATCTGATAAAATTTAATACTCAAAATTTTCAAAATGGAGTTTATTACCTTCGTGTTTCATCGTTGCGGCACAATGAAACAAGTATAATAACAATTATGAGATAGATTTCTTATGAATATGGGTGGTTCTATTAACTGTCATTCCAGCGAAAGCGGGAATCCATAAACCCGCATGAATACTGGATTCCAGCTTTCGCTGGAATGACACCATTGGTTTTAAGAACTAACATTATTCTTTAATCTCATTCCCAAGCAATCCACTTGGGAATGATTATTTAATGACCATTTATATTTGCATCTCGAATATGAATAATTCGCATTAAAATTAAAATAATTCCTTCATTTATAACTCTATTTGACTTTATATTATTATTTTTGCAATATGTATAAGATAAATTTTTAAAATACGGTAATTCTGTATTACAAAGTCATTGATAAGTATGATAATATTAAATTTCCGGTAATTTAAATTTGATGTTTTGAACAAGAAAATATTATTATGTATAAAGTTAAAATTTCTTCAACAGGTCTATATTTACCACCACGAATTCAAACTTCTGCAGAATTGGCTTCTATCATCGGAAAAAGCGAAGATTGGATAATATCGAGGACAGGCATTAAAGAAAGACGGATTGCCGAAGAGCCAATGGATGTTTTGGCGGCAAAAGCGGCTAAAGATGCATTGAAAGACGGTCCTCCTCCCGATTGCATAATAAATGCTTCAACTACGCCGTTGCAATTGATTCCCGACAGCTCGGTTTTTATTCAAAGGGCTTTGGGATATGAAGGAATACCATCATGGTCAATACATTCAACCTGCCTGTCGTTTGTTGTAGCTTTGAATACAGCCTCTGCTCTTATTCAAGGGGGTGCATATAAAAGAATATTAATTGTATCTTCAGAAGCCGGCACAACGTGGCGTAATATGAAGGAACCGGAGAGTGCTTCTCTGTTCGGCGATGCCGCTGCAGCAGCAATTATAG
>JBEKWK010000279.1:0-6806 GCA_049513175.1 FCB group bacterium | reverse complement strand
GATTTGGTAATCCATATATGCTTAGGTTTGTTTGCATCAACAGCAATATTAGAAATCACACCACCAGAGTATAAACTCTTAATCCAGGTTTGACCGGCATCCGAAGTATAGTTCAAATCAAATGGCGTTGCTGCATAAATGTAATTCTGGTCAGATGGAGAAATAGCAAGATATTCGATATTGGTTCTAGTTCCGAAGTCGGAAATCTTCTCCGGCTGATTGGCACCATATTCAGTTAATTTCCAGATATCATAATAGCCGGCATATAAAATTGATGTGTTTGATGGATTTACTATAATGGGGGTTATCCAGGCACCATCATTGCCGGTAACGGATTTGCTTATCATTGGGGAGAAATAATCTCCGCCGTTTCCTGACCTTGCGATATAACCATTTTCGGAAGATGCATATACCTTTTGAGCATCGGTCGGGTCAATAGCACAATCCATTCCGTCTCCTCCATAAATATGCGTCCATTCACCGTCTCTGATTCTTCTTGTACCATTGTCCTGGGAACCGCCAACAACCATTGTCGGGTCGGTTCCGGCACAACTGATTCTATAAAACTGGGATATTGACATACCGTCGGAAATATTGAACCAGGTAACACCACCATCCCAGGATTTATTAATACCTCCGTCATTGCCGGATAAAATAGTACCGGTTTTGGGCATATAAACCAAATCGTGCTGGTCGGCATGAACATAAGCTTTCCCATAGCCACCCGTCCAATGTGCAGACATAGCAAAAGATTCTCCTCCGTCTATGGATTTCCAAATATTAATGCCACCGGCATATACTTCATTTTTATTTATAGGAGAAGCGGCAAGGCACAAATCATAATAGCCCTGACCGACAGTAGAGTCTCCGCCTGTCCCCAAATCTCTTCCTAATATATTATTGACACTTTCAGGAATTGCTACCACCTCCCATGTATCACCGCTATCATAAGAAGCCCAGAAGGAATGAAAACTACTGTTTTGTTTACACACCAAAGCATAAGCATAATAAGGTGCTGCAGGTGTAACTTCCAATGCGATTCTGAATGAATTATCGAAACTTTGCACCGAATGCCATGTTTCACCTCCATCAGACGATTTATATATCTCCGCTCCACCCCACTGATATGTGGAAGCATAAATAATGTTTGCATTAAACGGCATGAATTCCATATCACTGAAATTATGTCCCGGCTGCTTGTTCGCCCATGTATCACCTCCGTCGGTTGTCTTGAATATTCCGCTCTTTGTTGCGGCAAGGAGAATATTAGGATTATCCGGGTTAATAAGTAATCTCCAGATATTGGTTCCATTATCGAGTTGATAAGCAAGATTTGTAACCTGCCAGTCTGTGCCTCCATTGGTGGTTTTGATAACGCCTATACTGTACAATGGAGAGAATGACGGCTCACAGTCACCTGTAGCGGCATAAACAATATCGGGATTTTTGGGAGATATAGCTATATCAGAAACACCCATAGATAGGAATTGTGTAAATGGAAAAGTAAACCAATTATGTCCTCCGTTCGTGGTTTTCCAAACACCACCGGAGGCTGTAGCCGCCCAGATGGTATTAGTATCTACCGGGTTAACCCGAACCCTGTTGACTCTTCCAAGACCTTCTTTCCTCGTTGAGTTGTTTGCAGTAGGATTGTTTATAGGTCCAAGCAAGTTCCATGATATTGCCTGTGTAGTATTGGTTTTCAATTTTTGATTATATGTATTCCATTCGCTGAGAATTTTGGTAGTGGGCGGAATTGTACCGGTAGGATATACACGCGGCTCCCAAAATTTCTCCCATCTTTTGTATTGCTTCCAACCTTTTCTCTTACCCACAGGAATAGAATCCCAATAGGCATTGTAAGCTTTCTGAATATCGTAAAACAGGTATAAGTCGTTTCATTATATATTTCATCTTCCATTTATAATATAAACTATTTTGTATCCAAAATTTCTAATGAATACCCACATTTCCTTAGACGTTTTTTAAATCAATTATGTTTATTACTCTTTTATAAGTTTTTTAAGAATTTGATTATTCCTATAAACTATTTTTACAAAATAAATTCCCGAAGCCTGTCCCTGCAGGTCAACTTGTAATTTATAGTTATTGTTTACTATAATATTTCTTTTTTCAAAGAAAGTTTTACCATTCATATCCGAAATTTCAATATTAATATTTTCAGAGCCGGCAGAATTAATTTCAATATTAAAAATACCCGGAGTAGGATTAGGATGAATTGACACATTAAATCCGGGAGTTTCATTATCTTCAACAGCCGATATTGTATCGAATGGGTCGGATAAACTCCAACAACCTTTTGAATCTGTTATCTTCACGGTATACTTTCCCTGATTAACAATAACAATAGTTTTACTGGTTGAATTTTTAATCGCTACGCCGTTCAAGTACCACTGGTAAGTTACTCCGTCGCTTGCAATCAATAAATTACCCTGCTTTGTAATTGTCGGTTTTGGAGGAGCATCCTTTACTGTTACTGTAATTGGTTGAGATGTTTTTTTACATCCGTCGGAAGTAGTGCCTGTAACGGTATATTGTCCGGCATCAGTTACAGTGATGACCCTTCCTGTTGCACCGTTTGACCATGAAAAACTACTGAAGCCAAAACGTGGATTAGCTGTTAATACTAAGCTGTCACCTTTGCATATCGTAGTATCACCTGTTGCTTTTATAGAAACATCGGGAGGAATATGAACATTAATATTTATCGGATTTGAAGTATATGTACAATTACTTGCATCAGTAACGGTAACCATATATTTACCTTCGATTTTCACCCATATTGAATTACCTGTCTCCCCGGTAGACCATTTAATTGATTGATAATTTGTGGTAACTTCCAGCTTGACACTATCACCATCGCAAATATCTTTTGACCCGTCAACCTGTACAACGGGCAATGCTCCGAGACAGGAAACCAAATCAGTCTGCCACAAACCCCTGCCATAAGTTCCCGCATATAATTTCAGGTTCGTATAATTAATATCGAGGTCATTGACAACAACGTTAGGCAAGCCATTACCGTAAAGCTGCCAGTCATCCATCCTGCTATCCCTGTAAAATACTCCCACATCTGTCCCTATATATAATCCGTCAATACCGGCAGGATTATTTTTTTGATATTTAATACAGTTCACAGGTACATTGGGTAATGAGCCGTGGATAGAGGTTAAAGTTGTGCCGTCAAAATAATAAACCTTTGCACTGTCGTTATAACCTGAAACTGTACACCAGATTCTCTTGGGATTTTTTGGATCAATTTCCAGACCTGTAATAGCATTACCTATTAACAATTGTATCCAGGTCTGGCCTCCATTGGTTGATTTCCACATACCTCCTGTCTTGGCAACATATACGGTATTCGGGTCAGAAGGTGCAATAGCCAAGCAGGTTAAAGGTGTAAGAAGTGTGTCAAAATTTGTGATTTTTTTCCATGCGGCACCACGGTTTGTAGATTTGAATACATTGATATAACCTGCATAAAGATTCAAACTATTTGTAGGGTCAATAATCAATGGAGTAACCCAACCGCCTTTCTCACCTGTCAATGCCGGATTAAGCATAGACCCCCAGCTAACACCACCATCAGCAGATTTATAAAAATCTCCGTAATATAAAGAACCGTAAACGATACTGTTCGATAGCGGGTCAACCACAGTTTCCATACCATCACCTCCAAGCACCTCCTGCCAGTTGCCGTTCAGCAGCTTAAAAGTTCCGTTATCCTGCGCCCCTCCGAATAATAAACCCGGCAAAGTCCTCGAACTGCTGATTCTATAAAACTGGGTAACACCAAGACCAGCACTTATATCATCCCAGGTAACCCCGCCGTTTGAAGTCCTTTTGACACCACCGTCATTCGTAGAATATAATACATCGGTGTTTGGGGAAAAAGCCAATGAATGCTGGTCTGCATGTACGTAAGGTGTAGTATATTGCCCTGTCCATTCACCTGCAAGTCTCCATCCATTACCGCCATCAGTAGACCTCCAAATATTCACACCACCAAGATATACAGTGTCTGCATGCAAAGGTGATGCGGCAATACACAAATCATATTGCCCCTGGGAATGAGAATCGCTATCCGATGCATCGTGATTAGCACCTAATAAATTTGTCGTTGGTGAACCTCCTATCATATTTTTCCATGTATAACCTCCGTCAGTTGACCTGCCCACAGCATTTAATCCTAAATCAGTTTTGACTGATAAGACATAAATATATTCCGGATTTGCAGGTGTAACACATAACGCCATTCTTATAACGTCAGTTGTTTTAAAACCATATTGTATTGGAGTCCAGGAAGAAGAACTAAGACTACATTTTATCAAAGCATTTACAAATCCACCACCCGCACCAGGTCCTATTACCGCTCCAAATATGGTATCGGAACTGCTCGGTTTAAATATCATATCCCTGCAATAAAAACCTAAAAACGAATTCCATGTAGCACCGCCGTCTGTGGTTTTAAACATCCCGTTTGAAGCAGCCGCAAGAACAATATCAGGATTTGTCGGATTAATAAGAATTTTATTAATAATAACACCTTGCGATACCGAGTCCTGGAAAGCAGTCTGTTCCCATGTATTACCGCCATCTGTGGTTTTAATTATACCGATGCTGTAACACGCCGAACCGCTCAGGGAACCATCAGCATCACCAGTTGCCGCATATACGATATTTGAATTGGATTCGGCAACTTTAATATCGGATATTCCGATGGAAAGGAAATTAGTAAACGGGAAGGTATGCCAGCTATAACCTCCGTCAGTAGATTTCCAGATTCCTCCATAAGCGGCTCCCACCCATAATATGAGAGGATTGTTTTTATCGAAGGCAATGCAGTTAATTCTCCCCAATCCCGAAGAGCCGACATCGGGAAGTGCAGCAGGCATGTCTGAAGGTCCAAGGAATGTCCAATTTGAAATATTAAGTGTTCTGTCATTATTCTTTTGATTTTTTTCAACATAATTTTTCCACTCTTTACGGATTTTTATAACATCCGGTGGATTGCCTGTCGGGTATAATCTTGGCTCCCAGAACCATTCCCAACGCTTATACTGTTTCCAGCCATATCCTTTTTTGGGGATATTCCCTTTCCAGTATTCATTAAATTTTTTCTGAATATCATAAAAGTTTTCCTGCTTTGAAGGGTCAAGCATTTGGAAAAATGACGATTGAGAATAGCCTGTATAACTTAATATAAATGCAAGGAGGATTACGGAAATTATACCGGGTGCACATCGGGACAAAAATTGATTGTTATTAGCATTCATCACAAACTCCGAAATAAAATCGAAATTATTAAAATATAATTTATCTTCTAAATTATGGAATTATTTACAATTTGTTAAATAAAATTATTAAATTAATTTTGCAGACATATAGTATTTTAAATTTTTATTCATTTACGTTTTAAACTGTTATGCAAAATTATAATATAGGTATTATAGGTGCAGGCAAGCTGGGATTGTCTCTTGCTATGGCATTGGAAAGTATAAATTCGCTTAATTGCATGGTTATTAAACCGGAACAAAATCTCCCCGCTCTTACAAGATATTTTGAGAAAAAAATAAGCATTTATACATCATTAAGTGAATTGCAATCTATACCCCAGATATTATTTCTGACTGTTAATGATTCTTCAATTGAATCCGTTGCAAGCCAATTAGCAAATCAATTCGGCAAAATGCTGAAAGATAAAATTATCGTTCATTGTTCAGGTTTCCTTGGGCTGGATGTTTTAGCTCAATGTAAAGCAGAAGGCGCGGTAAAGGTATCTGCACATCCGTATCAAACTTTCTTTGAACCGGCAAAAGAATTATTCAAAGGAATTTCCTGGGGAATCGAATCTGAAGGCTCTGTTGAAATCATAAGTGATATAATAAGACAAATTGGCGGTAATCCCGTAAAATTAAATTTTTCCAAAAAAGAAGACAAAGCAATGTATCATGCTTCTGCAGTTGCGGTATCAAATTCCATGACCGCTTCAATTGATATGGCAAAAGATATATTCGAAAAATTGGGAGTTGACGCAGAACAATTTATTTTACCTATCTTAAAAACCACACTCGAAAATAATTTTTCGCAATCAGAAAAAAAATTTGACTTTCCTTTGACAGGACCTTTTGCACGGGGAGATATTGAAACAATAAAACTGCACATCAAAGCTCTTGAACATGATAATTATCTTCTCAAAAGTTATTGCTATCTTGGCTTGGGAACATTGGAAGCGTCGATTCATCACAAGTTAATTGATGTCTCAAAATATAAAGAAATATCTGATATTCTAACAGAAATATTGGTCGAGAAAAAAATATTCATCAGCTACCACTAAACTCAGTTAGGAGTTAGGAGTGTGGAATTAGGAATTAGGCGAGTTCATAAAGTTTATAAAGTTTGTAAAGTTCATAAAGTAGGGACAGAACAGTGTTCTGTCCGTACAATATAAAGTTCATAAAGATGGATTTTATTTTTTCTATTTCTGTTTCTATTTCTCTGTTCTATATTCTAAAACCTGGGGATTTTCTTATAGTGTAGTGTATTTTGATTACAGTTATTTTTTGTATTCCTCAAATGAGAAATCAAATAATAAACATAAATTTTTTTGGTTTTTTGTCTAATATAATTTCCATTTAAATAACCACAAGCTCTGCTAATGTGTACAAGAGAACCATATTTTTTTATGTTATTTATTTGCCGTCAAAGCCGTTGACAATGAAAGTTTGGAAGCTATAGAAGTTGTAATAGTGAAAGTGAAGGGGAAGTGGAAAGAGTGTAAAAAA
>JBEKWK010000278.1:0-4947 GCA_049513175.1 FCB group bacterium | reverse complement strand
ATTTTGGATGTTTATAAAATGTTAGATTGTGTTTATTTGTTTTAGAAAATGTTTTCTGGTGTTATAAAATGTGAAATAATGTGATATTTTGTTACTTAGTTAAAAAATGAGGTCTGGGAGGTATAAAATGGGCGAAAAAAATTCAGAAATTGAGGCAGATTTAGCAGAAGTGGGCTTAAAATTTTCCATATATGATAAAAAATTCTGTTCTAATGAGATATATTTATTGATTTTTCATTATTCTACATTTTTTATCGTAAGTTGAAGTAATTTATTAACTTAAGTTGATATTATTATCTTAATTAATGAATATTATTTTCGGATATTATATTTAAAGCACTAATAAATATAATTCTCTATAACATTTTGGATATTAAAAGGAATAGCACTCAAAAAATTATACCCTGTGGAAGCCTCTATACGCTTCTCAGTCGTTTTATAAATATCCCAGGTATAAGAACGTACCCCAGAGATATTCGGTATTATAACTGCTATGACAGGTGTATTTACAGTAACATCTTTCAATCCCTGTCCTCTTTCAAGTATAACAACTATTTTAAAACAGGAATCCGGGACAGCAACCCCATTACCGATTGTAGTATTGGAATGGAAGATTCCGCCGGCATAAATGAATAATTCCTTGTTTGAATCGAGGCAAAGTTTATTACAGTAGTTCTCGAAATTTAGCCATACTCCTCTGTTCAGGTCAGGTGTCTGCGGTAGTACATTTGTCAGTATGAAAGTGGAAATATTATCTTCTTCAGTTTTAGTCCGTTCCTCACTCATTACCATGTGTCCCCGGTCATAGCCGCTATGAGTAAAATCACTATGTTTCACCTCGTAATATCCGGTAGGAAGAGAAGTATCCGTTATAAAATTTCCTTTATACCGGTGAACAACTCCAAACCAGCCTACGTTAAGTTCCCATGCTACCCAATTCGCAACATTACGTTTCTTGTTATAGCTTAATACATACTGCGGTCTGATAATAATATAATCATCTGATGTGTCTGCATCGCATGGAACACCTAAAGTTGTATGAACACTTTTTACCCACAAATAGCAATCGCATGGTGGGTCTATGTTAATTGGGTCTTTGTTGTGAGAACAAAAAGAAACAATAAAAGCTATAAAAATTATGAGAATTAATTGTTTCATAGTTAACCTTTTAAGTTCCTAATTGATTTATTTGATAATATATATTCTATATTATATACTTATATCCTGGTGGAATTTTGAATGTAGATTTCTTAGGTTTTACTATCTGCTCATATTTTAAATTTCTTACTGGTAAGTTTACGACTTGAGTCATAAATTGGTCTGAACCTTGATGTCTAAAAACCATTCTTTTGAAACTGTCTTTATAGGGTGAGAAAACTAATGAATCACCAAAGTGTCCAGTATTACAAATAACTACATTGCACATAACTAATCTTGCAATAGCTTCTGCCAAAGCAAAGAATGAATTTGTATCTTTATTATAAGCTAAAATTATAATATGTTGAACTCTACCTTTATAAGCAACATACCTTTCTAAATCATAAAAATCACTACAAATAGCAAAACCTATTTTACCATATTCCCCTGAGTCTATTAAATACATATTTGTGTCTGAAGTGAATTTTATTTTGGTATTTTTTTGCTCATTATATTTTTCAATTGAAATCTCTTCTACATTAGCACAATGATATTTTCCCATAAAAAAGCAACTACTTTTTTTTGATTCCAAAGTAGTATTCCAATTCTCAGGGACAATCAATATTCCTTTATTATAGAGGGAACCATCTGGATTTATTATATAATCTAATCCGGCGAATACAACTGCATTTAATTGTACTGAAAAACTCCTCAATAAGTTTTTAAATCCCAAAGGAATCGTAATTTCAGGCATTACAACAATGTCCGGTTTTGAATTCATGTTATAAAGATTATGAAAACCTTTCTTTATTTCTTGCCATACATAGTATTCTGATTCCTCTTTAATTCTTAATGTTATATCCTGTTCGGGACCCCAAGCAATTTCATTATCAATATTTGTTTGTATAAAACCGATTTTCAAAAAATCATTCAGCATGGTTATCACTCCCTAAAAAATCTGTTTCACGTAATATTGTTAATTTAATCGGAATCAATAATCGGTCTTCTTTTCCATAATTGAAAATATTTTTTTCCAATCTTAGAATTGTTCTATCTATAACTTCTTTTAAAGTATCTACATTATTAATGATTAATTTATTCTCCATATCATCATCAAATTGAACATCCGTTGGTGAGGTATTGAAATAAGAAGTTTCCCTATGTTTTCTGGACAAACAACAATTAATAATTTCCAATGTATATGAAGAAATCGGCTCCATTTCTAATTTTTTTAACACTAAATGTGTATGAAAGAGTTGATTGCTTGGCATATATAAAATATTGGGAAGTTCATTATCTTTAGACAAGAGTTGTACAATCAACATTCCAATAGCAAAAATAAATTGTTTATCACCAACATCTGTAGATTTCATATTTACAAATTCAGGCAAATACCTTTTATCATTAATTATGAATTTGGATAAATCCTTTAAATCCAGTTTATCATTATTAACAAAAACATTATAAGGGAATTTTTTAAATAGATTTTCATTAACTTTTTTAACTTTTAAAAGTTGTACAATATTAATTTCAGAAGGTGAATTTTGCAAGTATTTATCAATTAATTCACCGATTTTTATAAGGACAGATAATTCTTTAATACCTTTTTTATTTTTATTAAAATCTTTTATCCAAATATTAATATTTTCTGAATTTGATTTATTAAGTAATTTAATATAGTTGATACATTTTATTACCTCTTTTGACCGAATATTTTTTATACTATAAGCATTAAAATCTATTATCCTTTTTCTATGTAAATCATACCACCAGTAAAATGGGAAATATTTATTGTTTTTTTGTTTGATTAATATGTCAATTATGTTTATATTTTTTATTACTGACTGTGGATAAAGTAATAAAATTATATTTGAATAAATTGAAACAAGCTCAGAATTTTTCAAATATAAATCTATAAAATTTTGAGAAGTATCTTCAGTTGATATTTTAAAACATGAAACAAGATACCATACAAGTAAATCGAAATTTATTCCAATATTATTTGAAAATTGAATTGGTATATTTTCCCAGTCCATTAAATCATTGTCTTCTATTAAGGATTGATATTTTTGTGAATTAGCTATATAATCATTTGCATGTTTCAATGTAAAAATAAACGTACTCAATACAGCCTTAAACAAATTAATAGTCTGTTTATAATAATATATTTCAAACAAGGGTTTATATTTAAATAATGAATCTAGAAATTTTTTATCTAATAAAATATTTATTAAACTCTTTATTCTATATTCTTCTTTATATGATAAATTCTTATTTGTCAAATTATGATTAATATAAATAATGACTTTTTTGAACAGATGTATAACATAAGTTCTTAGATAAATTTCTGTAAGTTCATTAATTTTTTTATTACTTTTTAGTTCACCTATTAAATCAATAAGTTTTTGAAATACTCTATAATTATTTGTAGATTCTGATTCTTTTATAATTTCCGAATAGCCAGTTTTACCCCAAAATTCAACACTTCTCTTCCAAAGCCTTATTTTATCAGGATGTTCTTTAATAGATTGTAAAAATAGTTGGAAAATTCCTATATTTTGATTTAGAATTTTACTATTCAACATTTCTTTTTCATTTACCAATTCAATTTTAACATTATTCTTCCTTTTATTTAAATTCTCAATCTTTCCTTGTTTTTCTTGTTCTTTAGTTTCTGATAAATACTGTGGTACAAAATGCTTAATCTCTTCATCTATAGTATTGATAACTTTCATTTTTTCATAAATTTTTGTATAATCCCAATGAAATTTTGGAACAAAATTTACTAACTTTGAAACTGCAAATGACATTCTTGTATCACCCCTAATTTCTTCATCCGGGAATTCGGTTACTAAAAGATGTTGTACATCAAGAAGTAAATTTTGGCATTCAGTATTATCCAACATATCAAACGGTGTCTTATTTATCATTGAAATTTTTTCTTGAGTCATGTTCATTAATGGAGTTGGGAAAGTAGGGTCAAGTTTCATTTTTTTTAATGCTTTTTTCTTCAAATCTATTAAGCTTGTATTTTTGAATTCTTCATACTTATCATCGAACTCATCAGGATTATATTTTTTAATAAGGTATGGAGCTAATTCACTTGGTTTAGATTTATCAAAATTGATTTGAAAGCAAGGCTCTTTATCAATAATTGAATTTGATAATAAATTATGATAATACTCAATCCAATCAAACAATCCATTTTTGGTAGTCGAAATAAAGGTATGGTCATCCACAAATCGAAAATGAGCAATTCTTTTTTCAGTTTCTCTTAGTTCTTCGATTTTCTTGTTAACATTATTATCAATATCTAATAATGCTAGGTTGGATAAAAAACCAGCAACAAA
The DNA here is from genome assembly GCA_049513175.1 of FCB group bacterium. GTDB lineage: Bacteria > Bacteroidota > Ignavibacteria > Kapaibacteriales > UBA2268 > JBEKWK01. The sequence goes on along the minus strand of JBEKWK010000278.1, from coordinate 460 downwards.
TAAACCTGTCGGAATACCATGAAAATTTATAGGTTTATTGTCCAATTGTATATTTTTATAATGTTCTGTCTCAATGCCATTTAAACCATTATAGGATATTTCCCATTTTAAAAGTCTTTCTATTAATTCTATAAAACTTAAATAATCATTAAGCACTTTTAATTTATTAGAATAATTCTTTATATTATTAATTATTAGATTATTATTAATTTTAGGATAAAATTTAGTTAAATCAATATTACAATAATATAGTTCATTTGTGTTGTGAGTTCCCCAAAAATCTGAAATTTTATATTTTACTTTATGAATTTCTTTTAGAAAGTTATTTTGATTTATATCCTCCTTTTCAATTTCATTTAATTCCTTAAATTTTTGGCTAATTACTTTTGAAGTTAAATAAATATCACGTCTGAACCTGGGCCAGCTTTGTTGAAAACTCCGATAAGTATTAGTAGTAGTA
>JBEKWK010000277.1:0-4947 GCA_049513175.1 FCB group bacterium | reverse complement strand
ATTACATAATTTCCGGAAAAAGTTACATAATTCTAAGTTTTGCGAATATAAAATTATCTTGTATTAATCTATTTGAATAATGATATACAAATGAAAAACAATTACAGAATTCTAATATTCTCTTTAAAACTCTTTATAATTTTAAATCCAACCCGAGCATCAAGCCCCCTGTTATGTTGTGTGTGGCTTGACGGTCAGTTGAATAAAAACGAACGGGTGCAGCACCGTAGTAACTAACCATCACGTCTTTATTTTCCACATCATCAAAACCATAATCGAATCGTAACCGCGCTGATAATACTAAATGTGGCGTGAGGTTGTAAGCACCACCCAATGCAAGGACTCCATTAATCGTAACTGTTTTGTACAAATCCATCGGTTTAATATTACTGTTCGGATAATCAAGGTCATTATGATTTACCTCCTGGGCTACACTTTGCAGAAAATTGAATTGTGGCCCCACCAGCAGCGTTAAAAAGAATGGCTTGGTATTATCTGAAGTGAGTGACAACATAAGCGGAAGCTTGATATAATTCAATTCAGCCTTTGCTACATAATCTCCCACGATTACTATATTGTTCAGAGATACCTGGGTATAAACAACTGAGCTATATGTCGTTGCATCAGGAGGGTTGTCGGTGGTGTTTCCTGCGAATCTCTGCCCTTCTCTCGAGAATAATATATCCACCGCCAAACCGATATTATTATTGAAGTTGATGATGGCACCTGCACCAAATGAGAAATAACCGAAATTACTGGTATATTTCAATGCATTACCGGCATTATTATCATTCGTATTCATTAAGCCGGTAAATTCAGGATTGTACCGTACACCGATTTCAATATTTTGTGCATTTAACTTTAATGAACATACAAATAATAGAGCAGCAATTGAGATTAAAATCAAGATTTTGTCTTTTGAATTTTTCATTTTTTTAATTAATAATTATGATACAAAAGTGAGCCGATTTATATTGAAAAGTATTAAACAATTATAGTAATTAAAATATATAATTCACACATTATCAGGTATAAAAAAGTTAATCCTGTTATTTCATGTAATTGGATAAATTGATGTTTCTCATAAAAGATATCCGATGTGTTTTATAAATTAAAATACCTTTCTAAAATAATCTGATACTTAAATTTAAACCATAAATATTCCCCATAATCATTGGTTGAAGTTGTATACGGTCCATCAGACTTTGTCCGGTATCTTTAGTATCAGGTTTTTCATGCTTGTCAACGCACCATGTAGCAATATAGAAACCAATTGCGGCTCCCAGAACATTATCGGATGCCCAATGTTGGTCCTGGTAAGCTCTCGAAATCATTGTGATTACAGCCGGAGCATAAAATAATATTTTTAACCAAACCGGTTTTACATTCCTTGAAAGAACTGTTGAAATTATTGTCGCCGCAGTGGAATGTCCACCCGGTAATGAATGATATTCCTGATTAAAAATAGATAAAAAAGGACGATATGTACCTGGACCTCTATCAGTATACGGTCTTGCTCTACCAATTGCCGTTTTTAATATAAAAACCAATCCTCCACCATAGAGCGAAGCCTGACCGATTTCATATGCTACCTTTCTTGACCAGACATCACCGGTTATCAATGAAAAAACTGCAAAGCCGCCAAAAAACGCACAAGGAGAAAATAATTCACCATACCATCTTCCGCCTTCCATTAAAATAGTATTTTTACTCCCCGTAACTTTTTGTTCCATATTGCGAAACGGCTGGTCTGCAAACGTAACTGCTACTGTTCCGGCAGTTATTAAACCGATTTTAAGGTAATCATCCCCGGTCCATTTCACGGGTTGCACAACAAAGTCAACTGTCTCATTTGCAAACTGTGTGAAAGTATATTTGTCTTCGGCAAATAGAGGAGATTCATATAAAAATATGAATAGTATTAAAAAAAGAAATTTTTGTTTCATTATATTTACCTTATTATTAGTTCCTTGAATCAATTCTTCCGATTTTTTAGTTAGGAGTGTTGAGTTAGGAATTAGGAATTTTTTTTATAAATTTTAAAAACTCCTAATTCCTCATTGAATTATTAAAGCTTGAAATTTCCTACGTTAAGCATCAGATAAATTCTCTGTTCGGTTCTGACAGCATGATAGTCACCAAAATTAGCAGTATATCTATCAGAGTAGTACACCATTTGTTCAAATCCGATATTTAAATTTCTTATAATTCTGAAAGTAATTCTGGGTCTGATAATACCAATATAATTATTTCCTTTAATATCAACTCCTGCGGTTCCACCATAAGTATGAATCCAGAAATAATAACCAATGAACTGGATGCTTGCCCAATTCAGGTTTAAGCCGCATTCAATCTTTCCTTCTGCTCCGCCGCCAAAATTATAATCTCTGACTTGTGTAGTATCGGGACCTAATCGCGTGCTGTTTCCGGCTAAAGGCACTATGGCGAGGTGGAAATTTGTAAAAAGATAAGACTCCCTTGATAACGGATATTTCGACATTATCCCGGGACCCAAGCCTATGGCTCCAAGCTCGAAAGTTGTATTATCGAAGTAGTTATAATGTTGGAATCCTCCAATTACCATTTCCAGGTCTCCGCATTGAACATTTTTGCCGAATAAAATTCCATATCCCGTAATATTATCAACAATTTTTCTTCCAACTCCCAAATTCATATCTACCCGGACTTTAAAGTAATCAAAAGGCTTCCATTCCCTTTTTTCAAGTGCATATCCATAATCAAGTTGTCCGTTTAAATATATATTTTGAGGTCCTGTCCAAAAACTGCTCCCATCATTCAGCTTTCGCAAGCCCGCTGATATCTCTATATTAAGCGGTTGCTTCTGATATACTTCTTCAGACGTTACTCTTGAAAGTTTCCCCTGGATTAGCCTGTTAAAAAACCTTGTCGGACTGAAAACCGCAGCACCGAATTCCCTAAAAAATCTCTCTGTTCCCGTTGTACGGTCATCCAATATATTTGAGCTTAATCTGTAAAATAATTCTCCAAAGCCCGCACCGCTGATTGGTGTGTTGATTACGTCATTAAATGATGGGCGTGTATTTTCACCAAAATACTCCCACAACAAACTCCCTCCGATTGCAAAAGGAATAGATTCCCAGAAATTATAACCGTTTGACCGGGCAGATATAAAATTCAGACTGCCTGAATAAGGATGACCAAGAAAGTTCATTGCAAATCTGTCTGCGTCCCATTCCCAGCCGGCTTTAATATTATATTTCCAGGAATTAATACCAACCCTGGCAAAATCCGAGTTAAAAACATACCTGTTGATTAATCCTAATGAAACATGTACCCCCAGAACCTCAACCATAGGTATCCATAAAGGATATTTTTTGTTATATACCGGGTCATCTCTCAATAAATCACCGAACATGCTATATTTGGTAGAATCTATGGATTTAATCTGGTCATTCTTATTAGCAGGGTCCGAATTAGATTTAACTATCTTCTCATCCGGCGTTCCCTTTATGGTATCACTTTGATAAGCAAAGGAATTCTCAGTTGGATAATTACCGGATTCATTAATTTGTTTGCTTTTTTCTTTTGTTTCTAAAACTACCTGGCTATAGCATATAGATTTAATAGTTAATATAGTAATTACAACAACAGCAGCAAATGTTAGCGATTTTTTAAATAAGGTTTTTTTCATTTTCATTTGATTGAAATATCTGTTAAATTATATTGATTAAAGAACTGCAATGAACTTGTTAAGTTCTTCATTAGTTAATGCTAAGGTCATTTCATATTCAGAATGAAACTTATCTATCATTTCTTCCATATTAACTTCTTCAAAATCCATATCAGGATCTGTTAAGTGAGGAAACTTTTCTTTTAGCTTGCTTTTTTTCTCTTGCCGGTTCTCCATGGTGATGGATGAAACGGTAGCCGGTTTTGTGGATGTTGTTCTCATATCTATTAATCCTAAATTATTGATTATCTTAATAAAACAAATGTAAGATAATGTATATCAAAAAAAGTTACATAACTTTGGAAAAAAGTTACACAATTCACAGATTTTTTGTGAACTATGTTTTTACTTTTTGAGTACCCCATTTCAAGTAATGACAGTTTCAAGCTACAAAATGAGCATCAGAGCTGATAGAAATGCTCAATGCCTTTGATACAGGACAATTCTTTTCTGCGTCAATTGTAATCGCCTTAAACTCTTCTGCATTCAAACCTTTTACAGACCCTGTAATAGATAAATGAACACCTGTAATAATCAACTCTTCCATAGAAACTGTTGCTTCTGTATCTAAAGATGTAGGATTAAATCCTTTTTTAGTTAAGATTCCTGCTACAGACATTGTAAAACAACCTGCATGTGCGGCTGCAAGCAGCTCTTCGGGATTAGTACCCTTTTCGCCTTCTTCAAAGCGTGCTTTAAAACTGTAGTTTGTATTGTCTAAAATACCGCTTTGGGTGGTTAATGCTCCTTTACCTTCTTTCAGGTTACCTGACCAGTGTGCTTTTGCTGTACGTTTCATATTGTTTTAGTTTAATAATTATTATTAAAATAATCGTAATGTTTACATAACAACTTCTTTGTCTGCAATAGGTTCCAATTCCATTTTCAATTCTTTTTGACCTAAATTTGTGAGTTCAACTTCACATGTAATTGTTACTTCATCACTCACCATAAATCCTCCTGATTCAATGACAGGATTCCAACTAAGTCCCCAATCACTTCTGTTGATTTTTCCCGTTACGGTAAATCCGGCTCTATCATTACCCCAGGGGTCTTTTATCATCCCTCCGAATTGTGCATTTAATTTAACGTTTTTTGAGATACCTCTCATTGTTAATTCTCCCCATAATTCCTGGTTACCGTCAGAATCCGGTTTTAAAATAGTGCTTGAGACAAATGTTATTTGTTTGTGGTTTTCCACATCAAAAAAATCAGCACTTCTTAAATGTTCATCA
>JBEKWK010000276.1:0-4949 GCA_049513175.1 FCB group bacterium | reverse complement strand
GACTTTTCTCGGATGGGAAGGCGTCGGATTATGTTCATATCTATTGATTGGCTTTTGGTATGACAGGAAATTCGAGGGTGTTAAAATCAAATGGACAGGCGACGCAGGTAACAAAGCATTTATAGTAAATCGGATTGGAGATTTCGGTTTTATCATTGCAACTTTTTTAATTTATCTGACATTCAATTCATTAGAATATACCAAAGTATTCGAAGCGGCAACAGCATCGCAGGCGAGTTTGTTCGGAGGCGGAATTATTACTGCTATAACATTATTAATGTTTTTGGGATGTACCGGGAAATCGGCACAAATTCCTCTTGCAGTCTGGCTGCCTGATGCGATGGCAGGTCCGACTCCAGTATCTGCATTAATACATGCGGCGACTATGGTAACTGCGGGAATATATCTTGTTGCCAGAAATTCTGTTTTATTTTCCATGGCTCCTGTTTCCATGAATGTTGTTGTAATCGTAGGAATAGCTACGGCTTTCTTTGCGGCGACGATTGGATTAGTTCAAAATGATATTAAAAAGGTACTCGCATATTCGACAGTGAGCCAGTTGGGATATATGTTTGCGGCACTTGGTATGGGGGCATTTTCAGCAGGAGTATTCCATGTGATGACACATGCTTTTTTCAAAGGATTACTATTTCTTGGGGCAGGTTCTGTGATTCACGGAATGCATGAAATACAGGATATTAAATTTATGGGTGGCTTGAAAAAATACATGCCTATAACTTACAAGACTTTCTTCGCGGCTACGCTTGCTATTTCCGGAATTCCTTTTTTCAGCGGATTCTTTTCAAAAGACGAAATATTATGGAATGCTTTTAGCCACGGAAATATATTAATCTGGTTTATAGGTGCGGTTACGGCTTTCATTACGGCATTTTATATGTTCCGTTTATTGAAACTTACATTCATGGGAGAGGAAAGATTTGACCACCATGAAGTTCATCCTCATGAATCTCCCAAAACGATGACGGTTCCTTTAATTGTACTTGCTGTTTTATCTGTATTAGGTGGATTTTTAGGTATACCTTATGCACTCGGTTTTTGGTTTAATTCAAAACCAAATCTATTGGAAAATTTCCTTGGACCTGTATTTGAAAAATCAGAACATATATTAGGAAGAACAGTAGGAACTGAGATTCATTCTATGGAATATATATTGATGGCGGTTTCTGTTTGCTTAGCATTCTCTGCAATATATTTGGCAAATAAATTTTACTCTGATTCAAAGATGTCAAAGCCGAAAGAACTTTCTACAAAATTCGGCACAGCATACAGAATGCTATGGAATAAATATTATCTCGATAATGTTTATGTCCTTGCATTTATAAATCCCATTGTCGGGGGTTCGACAAAATTTTTATGGAAGATATTTGATGTTAAATTTATAGATGGAATTGTTAACGGATTAGCAAATTCAATAGAAAAATTTTCTGGCTATATCCGCAAAATGCAAAGCGGTATAGCACAGAATTATGCGATGATTATGCTTGCAGGTATTATCATTATTATTGCTTGGCTTGTTTTAAATATTAAATAAAATAATAATATGGCATTTGTTTTTATAACTTTATTTTTACCACTATTAGGGTCTATAGCTCTTTTATTTTTTAAAAAAGAGAATAATAAAGCTATTAAAATTTCTGCATTAGTTTTTTCCATATTATCATTTATTTCTTCAATCTTTATATTTTTAAACTTTGATTCAAGTAATCCGGGTTTCCAATTTTATTTCGCTTCTATCTGGATACCATCTTTTGATGCCGGCTTCCGCATTGGCATTGACGGTATGTCAATGTTATTGCTCATGCTGACGACTTTTATTTCTCCAATAACTATTTTGTCATCATTTAAAGCAATTCAAAAAAGGGAAAAGGAATTTTATATAATGCTCCTCCTTTTGCAATTTGCAATGACAGGAGTTTTTATATCCTTAGACTTATTTCTATTCTATATTTTCTGGGAGTTGATATTAATACCGATGTATTTTATTATCGGCATCTGGGGTGGCAAAGACAAGATTTATGCGGCTATAAAATTTTTCCTGTTTACCATCGTTGGCTCGCTGTTCATGCTGATTGCGATAGTCTGGCTGGGATATTATATAGGTTCTAACATATTACATAATGCTTCAAATTTCACAACGAATTTCATTTTAATCAGAGATACATTAGCCCACAATCCGATACCGATGCAATTGCAAGTATGGCTGTTCTTAGCATTTGCATTATCATTTTGCATAAAAGTACCCCTATTCCCGCTACATACATGGTTGCCTGATGCTCATACGGAAGCACCGACAGCGGGTTCTGTGATACTTGCCGGCGTGTTATTGAAAATGGGAACTTATGGATTAGTCCGGTTCAATCTTGATTTATTCCCGCAGGCTTCTATGTATTTCGCAACACCTATTGCATGGCTTGCTGTCATTGGTATTGTTTACGGTGCATTAGTATCAATGGTGCAAACGGATGTCAAAAGGCTTGTAGCTTATTCTTCGGTAAGCCATTTGGGATTTGTGGTACTCGGAATATTTTCGATGACTGCTGAAGGAATACAGGGAGCTGTAATTCAAATGGTGAACCACGGACTATCAACAGGAATGCTTTTCTTGTGTGTTGGTGTCTTATACGAAAGACGTCATACCAGAGAAATTTCCGAATTCGGAGGAATTGCAAGAGTAATGCCTGCATTTACGGTTTTCTTTGCAATTGCAATGTTAGCATCGGTAGGCTTACCGGGTTTGAACGGTTTTGTAGGTGAATATTTAACTCTATTGGGAGCATTTAAATCTCCGTTCTTAAATTCCTGGGCTTATACAATTGTAGGTGCAACAGGTGTCATTTTTGCAGCAGTATATCTGCTTTGGATGTTCCAGAGAGTGATGTATGGTACTAATGACAATCCCCAAAATCAAAACTTAAAGGATTTGACAAAACGCGAATGGTGGACTTTGGCACCGATTGTATTATTCATTGTTTGGATTGGCGTTTTTCCCAGAACATTTTTGAATGTATCTGAAAATTCAACGAGAGCTTTGGTAAATAAATTAGAATATATTAAAACAGGTAAGACCCTTTATAAGCTTCCGGAAATTGGCAATAATAAAACTGCTACGGTTGTTCAAAAGGCAATTCCTTAAATAAATTTCTATAATTAATATTACCCTAAATTATGGGAACTGAACTATATTTAATATCACCAATAATTTTGATTTCCTTTTTTGCAGTTAGTGCAATTGTTGTAGATGCACTGACAAGTAAAGGAACAAAGATTGGATTTTTTTATTCACTCTTAGGATTAATTTTAGTCGGCATTTCATCTGCATTCACTTTATTAAAAGCTCCTGCAATAATTTTGCCACCTGAAACCGGCAATTTAATTACTAAGGGAATGATTACTTTCGGAGGCTATTCTGCAATCTTCGATATTATATTCAGTGTAGCGGGAATATTGACAATCTTAGCTTCAAGACCATATTTAGTTAAGGAATATAAAGAATATAACGAATATTATTCTATGCTTCTTTTTTCAATCAGCGGCATGATGCTGATTGCACATACAAATAATCTGCTGATATTATTTATCGGTATAGAGATTATGTCAATTTCATTTTATGTGCTCGCTGGATTTTTCAGAACGAGCATCAGGTCAATCGAAGCGGCACTGAAATATTTTTTGCTTGGTGCATTTGCTACAGGATTTTTACTTTATGGAATGGCATTAATTTATGGAGCTACAGGAAGTATTAGTTTATCCACAATCTTCCAAACCATTCAACAAGTAAGCAATCCGCCGGTTTATCTTTCTATCGGAATTGGATTACTCATTATCGGATTATGTTTCAAGGTTGCAGCTTTTCCTTTTCATCAGTGGGCGCCTGACGTTTACCAGGGGTCTCCGACCGTAATAACAGGCTTTATGAGTACTGCCGGCAAAGCGGCGGCAATGGTTGGCTTTATTATAATAGCAAGAACTTTCATGCCGATTTATTCCCATTCATTTGAACATGGATTTAATGTCAACGGGTTGAGAATAGCTCTCGCATTTATTTCTGCCGGAACCATGCTTTACGGAAACATAGTCGCAGTTGTGCAGAAAAATGTTAAAAGAATGCTGGCATATTCTTCTATAGCTCATGCAGGATATTTGCTGATGGGCATTGTTGCAAAGTCACCCTTAGGATTTGATGGAGTTGCTTTTTATGCCGTTGCTTATATGTTCATGCAGATTGGGGCTTTTGCAATAGTATCCGTTGTCGAAAGGAAAGATAGTACAAATTTGGAGCTATCAGATTATTCAGGATTGGGAAAAACTCATCCCGCTTTAGCGGGATTAATGGCAATATTCATGTTTTCTTTAGCCGGAATACCTCCTTTTGCAGGTTTCTTTGGTAAATATTATTTGTTTGTCGCAGCTATCGAGGGCGGTTTTACATGGTTGACAATTGTCGCTGTAATTTCGTCAATGATTTCCGTATACTTCTATATAGGTTTGATAGTTTATATGTATTTCAAAGAACCGGATGATAAATTATATGAATATAAACCAGGTACCGGTTGGATACCATTAGTTATTTCCGCAGTATGTTTACTAATTTTCGGTATTCTGCCGTCATATTTACTTAATGTCATACACAAAGGGTTTTTAGTATTTTTTTAAAGTCTCCTGAGAATATTTTTTGATTTATTTAGTTTATAAATGTAACTTATTGTCAGGAATTTTGTTATTACCATTATTATTGTACCAAAAATATTTGGAGATATATTTATGAAGATATTTAAATATAAAAGAGTTTTATTATTTGCAATAATTTCAATATTTTATTTCGGTGGATGTACAACAAGTACATCACCTAATGATACTGCTGTTGAGATGACGGTAGCCCAGCTCGAGAAAACTCCCAGTCTTGAATGGGTCGAAGGTGAAATAAATAG
>JBEKWK010000275.1:0-4951 GCA_049513175.1 FCB group bacterium | reverse complement strand
TCCCCTAAGGGAAAAATTGAATTGAACCTGCCTCCAACATAAGCACCCGGGCAGGAAAAAAGTGAAATTGAGCCACTGCTCAATATTATTAATGCAATGATTGTAAAAAAGTAAATCTTCTTCATATAAACTCCTTCGGAAAAGTTTAGAAAAATTTTTGATTTTAGACGCAACGAATAATAATATATTACAATATAAAAAAATTCTTTAGATAAATATGAAAAAATAATTTTTTACTTTAATTGTCCGTTTGTAATACAGGTATTGCTTGTATTGAAAAATCCTATCAATTCAACTGAAAAAGGATTCTAAGATTGGTATTTAACAAATTAAGAAAAACTATATCTATTTCTACGAGTTTGCCAATAACAAGGTTGTTATCAATAGTAGCAATTTTATTTAATTTTAGTATTGAAGTTTTTTTTAATCCATTTTGATTATTTGGATTAATCAGAATATCATATTTTTCTTGTAAACTTAGTTGAGTTGTAAAAAAGAGACAGTAATATCTTTATATCCTTTAATCAAAACCAGAGCCGGTCTCAACTTACTGCCACTCAAATCGGTAAATGGGAAAGGTAAAAGGATTATATCACCTTTCTTCATTTGTAGCGTTCTTTCAAATCAGATATATTATATAAATCTTCTTCTTCTTTTAGGAAATCGTAAGAGATGGATTTTTCGGTTAAATCCCGGATGCCTTGTAAAATTATATCATCATCTGATTTATTTAATAAAAAATCAGCAAAATCTGCAACCTCAATAGCTTTTTCAGATGGCAATTTCGCTAATGTTTCTAAAATCCGGTTTATTATTTCATCATGACTCATATCAAATATAAATATCTTTTTAACGAATTATTTAATATCTTTTTAACGTCTTTTTAATATTAATATTGCTTTAATCAAATTTTGAATTAATAACTTCACTTTAATTGTGCGGTGGTAATACATGTATTGCTTGTACTGAAAGTACCAATCAACTCATCTCTTGTCATCGTATTATAGACAATATGGATTGTTATTGTTCTGTCACGGGGCAGCCACAATTCAAAAAAACCATTCTTCATTGAAGAAATACTATCATTATATAAAATGTTTCCGTTAGTGTCGGATGCTTTCAATTGGAACACTTTATTTGTCAACTCCCCCTGGCAACTGGATAGGTAATGTGTATCGCAGGTATGAGTATTCGTAATATAAGGTGCAACCGCTATGAACATGGCACTGTCGGGCAGAGTCTTTTTTATTTGTCTTCCATCGGGAAAGGAGATTATCAACTCTTTTGGAGTAATGTAGCTTGTAACTTTCGGCTGGGAATAATGCCAATCATTTGCCAAAGCTATTGCCGCTTTCAAATCAAGACCGTTTATTGTATTATAATCCTGTGTGTAATTCGGGTCAATTGAATCGGAGCAACTCAGAATTACAGCGGCTAAGGATATTATAAGTATAATTTTTTTCATTTTTCAAAATCTTAATATATGAATTAAATAATTTTAATAGGAACAAATTTAATAAAGAATGTGATAAATTTATCAGAAATTTTATATTGTTCAAAAATGAAAAAAATACCTTTCGACATTTCTACCGAAAGGTATTTTATTAAATATATTTCAAATTTTATTATCTTGAATAAAACTCTACCACAAGCGGAACATCGCAAATTGCCGGAATTTCTTCTCTCGGCGGAACATATAAATATTTTATCGAGAAATCAGCCTTTGATATTTCCAGATAAGGCGGTGGTGCGGCTGAACGGATTGAATCCTGGATGCCTTCATTTTTTTTCAATTTATCTTTAATCTCCAATAAATCATTTGACCTCACTCCGTATGAAGGAATATTCAGACGCCTGCCGTTTACTTTAATATGACCGTGTGTTACCATCTGCCTTGCAGCATAAATGGAACGTGCAAATCCTGCACGGGCAACAACAGAATCCAAACGTGATTCTATAAGCTGAACGAGAATATCGCCTGTATTGCCGATTGCCTGTGCGGCTTTCTTAAAATAATTACGCATCTGGCGCTCGGATAAATTGTATTGCAGACGCAGTCTCTGCTTTTCGAGAAGCTGGCGTCCGTAATCGGATTGTTTGCCTCTACGCTTGGTAGCACCGTGCTGTCCGGGCGGATAGCCTTTTTTCTGTATGATTTTATGTGCTTTTTGGGTTATCTCCAAGCCTAATTTACGTGAAATTCTTACTTTTGGTCCTGTGTAATTCATTTTCTACTCTATTGAAATAGGATTATAAATTGTTTACTTATTTTAGTTTTAACTCTTTTACTAATTAGAGAACTACAAATTTAAGACTTTTTGTTAAAACACACAATTTTTTTTATTATCCTGCTAGATGATTATTAATAGGAGTTGAGAACGGGGAACAGGGGTCGGAGTTTATTGAATTATCATTGCCGTCAGATTTATCTGACGGACTGATTTTGGAATAAATCTAAGCTTACAATTTAATCCTTAATAAACTTAATGCACTTATTATTTATCCTAATAAAATACAAACCCACAGGCAGTGCTTCCGTATTGATTCTTTGCTCTTTATTTCCTGCAGGAATTTCCCCCTCTAAAATTTTCTCACCGAATACATTAAAAATTACATAATTTGCATTTTCATTTTGCACCGTCTCGAAGCTAATGCAGACTTCATTCCCGGCAGGATTGGGATATAAGGATATTTTAGGATTTTGGGGAGTATTTTTTACATCTCCTACATCTACATCTGAAATTCCAAAATCACTTAGTTTTGCTTTATACACACCACCACCATAAGTTCCTGCAAAAATTTCTTTATTACAAATAGCTAAAGAAGAAACCCTGTCAAAAGTCAAACCTTCATCATTTTCTGTCCAGATATTACCGTTATCTTTAGATATAAATATACTATTATAACACCCTGCAATTATATTATTACCGTATATAGCAATAGTACTGACGTTATTATTAAATATGTGTGTATGTTCCCATGATTTCCCAAAATCTGTAGATATATACAAAGCGTTTACACCAATAATAAAAATATTATTTTCTATTATTGATATATTACTAATATTATCCTCAATTCCAAAATTATTCCAAATTATCCCAATGTCTGTCGAGAATGATACACCATCATACATAGTTCCGATGTATATATTATTTCCACTTATTGCTATAGTATTAATATAATTTAAAGGAAAATTTGATTTTTTCCAATTGTCGCCGTTATCTGTAGCAATATATAAACCGCCTAATGTTCCTGCAAAAATATTATTTCCATTAGCTGCTAAACAGGTAATCCATTTATTTATTAACCCTTTATTCTTTTGTGTCCAAGTATTACCTTTATCAGTTGAGAGATATACACCGTTGGTATCTGAAACAATAAAGATATTATTTCCGCTTGTTACCAAAGAATTAATGTTAAGGAAGGTTGAATCTGCATTTTTTTTAATCCAGCTATCACCTTTATCGGTTGATATGTATACACCATCGCTATCAATCAAGGCAATTAAATCATTTCCAATAAATGCAAGGGTAAGAACATTATTTTTAGTTAAGCCATTATTTTTAAGCAACCAATTATTCCCTTTATCTGTTGATAAATAAATACCATCCTTACATCCTGCATATAAAAAATTATTATTTAGAACTAAAGTGTTAATTGTATGATTTTTTAAACTATCATTTTTTAAATACCAGCTAATACCTTTATCACTGGAAGAATAAATCCCTCTTGAACTCCCGGTATAAAAATTGGTATCTATTACTGCCATTGCTTTAATGCCTGCATTACCTAATCCTAAAAATTTCCAATTATCACCATTATTCGAAGAGAGATATAATCCTCCACTACCAGTTCCGACATAAATATTATTTCCATTTAAAACGATCGTAGTAATATCTGCGTACAAATTTATTCTATTCCAACTTTCCCCATAGTCAGTAGACAAAACAAATCCATTATCTGATCCTGCAAAAATATTGTTACCACTAATTGCCATTGAGTAAGTATGACCTACAATCCATCCTAAATCCTTCCAGGTACTTCCATAATCAGATGAACGAAAAATACCTCCATCGTAAGCACCGGCAAATACATAGTTCTCATTGGCAGCTAATGAAAGTATATTAAGATGATTCTGACCTGGTCTTCCAAGATTTCCCCAGCTTTCACCATCATTAGTTGAAGTAAAGATATTTCCACTATATGAACCAATAAATATATGGTTATTACTTATAGCAATAGCAGCTATATAATAATTGATATCGTCCATGAACTTAGCCATCCAACTATAACCGTTATCCGTTGTTTTAAAAACTCCGCCACCTTCCATATAAAAACCAGTTCCAACGAAAAGTTCGTTTCCGCTAACTGCAAATGCCCAGTCAAAAGTCTTAACTAATCCATTATTCTTTGCTATCCAGTTATCTCCATTATCAATCGTTTTAAATACTCCTCCACCTTCTGTTCCTGCTAAAATATCATTCCCATTTAATGCCAGATATAAAACATTATTAAAAGCCAAACCTGTATTTTTAGCTGTCCAGCTATTCCCGTTGTCTGTGGAGAGGAATACGCCATTTGTTGTACCTGCATAGAAATTATTGCCATTGATTGCTATGTAATTAACAATTGTATCATAAGGTGTATGATGAGGAAAAATATCTTTCCAGCTTTTCCCTAAATCAGTAGAAAGCAATAATCCTCCCCAATTCCCCGCTATTCCTGCATATATTTTATTACCAATAATGGAAATAGAACTAATCCAGGTATGAGCCAATGTAGAATCAGTTAATTCCCAACTTTCACCATTATCCGTGGAAAGATAGACCCCTATAGTAGTACCTATAAAAATATTACTATCATTAATAGCAATTGTATTAATAAAATATACATTATCTAGTCCGTTATTTTTATGTACCCAGCTATCTCCAAAGTCAGTGGACATAAATAT
>JBEKWK010000274.1:0-4955 GCA_049513175.1 FCB group bacterium | reverse complement strand
AAGAATCAAGCCCGATTCTTTAAGAAAAGCTTATACAACTTCACCGACAGAAAGATTTTTTTACAAAGAACCGAATACAGGCAAACCGAGGAATGCAAACACTCTAAGGGGCAAGGTTCTAAATTTAAGAACCGTCATTTATAATGACTCATTGGGAAAACCGGCAGATTCCAAAAGTTTCATTCTCTTTATAGATTCACTCGCAAGTTCTATGGTGAGTCCCGAACCGGAGGAAATTCCACTTGATTATATTGATTTGATGGGACCTAAAGTAGGCTTGTCCGCAAATTGGTTTGAGAATTATAATAATCCTCTCGACCCTAAAGCTATCCGTGAAGTTCCTGTTGATACTATAGTCGTCGGTGTGGACAGTATGCCGATTAATAATTGTAATTGTAATCCACCGTGGGAAATAAAATGTCCATGTGGTAAGCGAAAATTCTCCTGGTCATTTTTGGAATTAAGATTAGGCTATGCTAGTTATAGTGACAGGACTACACCAAACGGGACTCCGGTGGGTACGGATGCAATCTTCGGGGAATTAGCAACAGGATTCAGATTCGGAGGAGACAGGTCATGGGGAGCCGGTTTTGTGTATTCTACAGGCGTACCTATGTATAATACTTTTTTGAGTACAAAAATTTACAGACCGACAATAATGCTGCATCTGCGGAAAAGTTTCGACCCATTAGTCTGCTGCATTGTACCGTTTCTTTATGGGCAATTCGGTTTGACAGTTGATAAGATGTCTCTGGATTTGTTTAATACAGTTACCTGTACGGATTGCAAAAGCAAAATAAATCTGCCGGGACTTGACCTTAGTTTACCTCTTTCTTATGGTATAGGTATAGGGATAGATTTTCCAATATTGCCGTTTATGGATTTATCAACAGATATAGGATATCGTTCCATAGGTTTCGGCGAATCACAGATACTTGGCGGTTTCAGCAATGCTCCTTCATTGAGAAGGGTAAATATGATGCTTTTAAGATTTGGTTTGACATTTTAAATGATTAATTAGAGGTATTTCAAAAATGAAAATATATAATTTTAAAATATTAGTTTTGATTCTTTCATTTGGTTTCATAATGCAGTCCTGCTGTAACTGTCCCCTACAGCCGATAAATAATATTAAATCCATTCCGTGCAATGTTCGCGAGGCAACAGTTACACAATTCAATCCTAATCTTATAAAAGTAAATGATACTACTTATGTTCCGATACCCGAGTATTCCATACATTCTTTCCAATTTCCGGCAGATAACAACAGCTCAGGCTCAACACCGAATGATAACCGTTTCTCTTCAACAAACGATAAAGTTGTAATCAATAAAATACCTTTTTCAGATGGAAGAAATTACTGGCTTGCTATCCTCGATAATAAACCGCAAAATGCGAATTTAATAGGGGACATTCTCGTGGATTCGATTTACTACGACCCCACTCCATCTAACAGATATGCTCTTTTACGTTTTGCCGGCTATCTTTTTAAATTAAATTCAGCTCCATTTAATATACCTGCTTTTAGTAATGATGATGCTGACGACTTCTGCAAAAAAATCAGGGATACCATAAGCAATATTTCTAATCATATTACACAAGATATGCTGGATTCGGCTAAAAATCATCAATATGGAGACGGTGTTCCGGGAGCGGTGAAAATTTCCGATTATGCAAATGCAATACCTGTGGTTTTAGATGCGGGAGGAAATGTTGTTCCTACTCCGACACCACCACCTTCGCAGGCTGATATAGATAAGCTGAAAAATTCAGTTTCGCAAATTAAAGCAATTGATATAGAGGTTAAAATCGGAGATATGTTTTTCTATACTGCGAAGAATGGAAAATCATTTATTATTACTATTGTTGATATAGTGCAGGGAACTCTTGTTCCAAATAAAAAGCGAATAACAATTATGTTTAATCCCGTAGATTAATTTTTTCAATTATAAAAAATAGAACAAAAGGGATTGTATTTAACTCATTAAAATGTCAAATTATTTTTTGAGGCTCTTAATGAAACTCGGCTCAAAATCTTATATTATAAGCATAATAATTTTATTATTTATTACCGGATGCAGCACAAAATATACAAAAATCCTTCCGCCGGGAAATCTCAATAAATTCGTTGCAAAAAAAGATTCAATTAATACCATCAAGGATGAAGTCGCTCCTGTTCAGTTACCTATAGGTAATTACAGTAGTCCGTTTGGAAGAGAGTTTGAATATCCTGCCGGGAAGCAAAATGTATTTTCTTCACAGATGCTTCTCAGAAAAGATTTCTTTAATGAGGTTGATGACCAAACTCTTGATTACCTTACTGACAATGTAGAATCTATGTCTTTTCTCGGCAAGAAGTCTTGTTTCATTTCCTTATCCCACGTACCTGATAACACCTATTCAACTCGAGAGGGATTGCCGGTTATAGGCATCACAGGCGACCCAATAGGAGGCACTGATATACTCGAATATAATGTAAATAACGATTGGAAATTCCATGTTCTCGACAGCAATGTCAATTCAATATTTTGGGATTCTCATCCTTTTGCAATTGATACAACTATCAGAGATACGGTATATACTTTACTTCTTTGGACATCCGACAGGGAAACTCCATTTCAGACAAGAATCAATTTATCCGGGACAAAAAATTATCATCGCGGTAATACATCTTTATATTATTCCTTCCGTAAAACCAGGAAGAATGAGAATAGTTCCAACTGGCAGCCTGCACAAAAATTTAAAGAGAATATAAATTTACCAAACTCCAGTGCAGGAACTCCTTTCATTTATTGCTTCTGTTATAATCCGAATTTATTCTTTTCTTCAAACAGGAACAATTCAGATTCCAGCGATTTCGATATTTATTCAGTAAAAATTAAAATTGATTTTGACAATTTAATCATAGAGCCTGATGGCACACCTGAGCTATTGAAAAAATTCCCAAAATCAATGCAATTTGTTTACCGCGATTCTGCAATTAACAGTACAGCAGATGAAAGATTTCCATTCGTAGCAAGTCCTATTAGCGACCCTAACGAAAGATATATTTATTTTTCATCAGACAGAAATTCCGGTTTAACAGATGAACAATCTAAAGTTTCATCTGAATCAGATACTATAATTAAAAATTCAGGAGGCTATGATTTATACCGTTTTCCATTACCACAGAATGTATCATATAAATGTGAGCCACCCCCACCCCCGAAATTATTTTTGCTTGTGCATATACACAGAACAATGGTGAATGCTATTGGTGATACAATCGGATGTGATACTAACGTTGGCGGTGCAACCTATAATTTGAATTCCGAAACTCAGATTTCGAATACAAAATATGAAATCCTGACTAATACAAAATATTTTATTTCTCCGATATTACCTTCTGAAAACTGTTATGATGGAAACTGTGCCTCGATGGAATTATTCACACCGAGAACGATAATCAAGGACAGCACAATCGAAGTAACTCTCGATTGCATTGAAAGAAGAAAGCCTGAAGAGTTTAAGACATTTTCATTCACACAAGGAATCGCTTTCTTCATTACAGGTTATTGGTGGCCCACTACTACAAATAATCTGAAAGAATTTAAAAGCAGAATGTCAAATAAAAAGCTTGAGACTTCAAGATTTATTGACGCTGAAGATTATAAATCCGGTAACGGTGATTTCTACCAGGATGCCGCACAAAAAAATGATGCCTTCTTTGATGAGCTTTATGTACGTATTGATTCACTATTGTCCCTGCTCGATGCTTGTTATAATAATCAGAAGCTCATAATCACTACTCACGGCTATACTGATCCCTGTCCTTTGAGAATTGTTAAAGATGACAAAGGTAATGTAATTCAGGATTACACTGTTTATTCGTGCGACGGTCCGATTGAGTTTAATGATGTTGTCATTCCTCAAAATGTGAAAATGAAGTATCCGAATTTAATGTTAAAATCAGGTAAGCCCTTCAAGCCGCCTTATGGCGTTCAGCAGGGAAACTATGTCCTGGCAATGCTCAGAGCATATTACACAAAGGAAACAATAGTCAATGGATTCAAAAATAAATTCAAAGACCAGCCCGCAGATATTGCAAAATTTGACAATTTCATAAGTTTTAAGTACAATGCTTTTGGTATCTACGACGACAGACCTCCATGTCCAAACATCGTAAAAAAGATTGTCGGAGTCGAACAGATGAATAAGCGATATCCGCCTGACAATATTGAACCATGCAATCTTCCACACAGCAGGCGCGTTATGATATACCTGGATTTAGTCAAAACTGATGATGTGGACAAATTCAGTATAGATGAATGTGGCGGCAGACAAAAGGAAAAACTACCGGAACCGGTAATGGAAGAGCCACTTGTAATTAAAGATACCGTAAAACTCGATTTAACAAAAGAAAAAGCTGATACACTGCAAAAGCCTGATGAAGGTGCCTGTGCAGGTCCCGATTGCTTTAGAGTCTTATTTGGCACTGCCGAAAACGCAGATGATTACTCGCTTCTCAAAGGAGTAATCGAAAGTCTTGGTTTTGGAATTTTGCCACCTTTAAATGAAAACGATTTGGATTTAAAATCTCAGAGAACTTTTTCCCGTGCCGATGACGCAAGAAAATACATAGAAGAATTCAAGGCAAAAATCAAAAAATTAGACGGCATCGTAAAAATAAAAGTAAGCGAAATCAAAGCAAAGGTAAAGCCGGTGCAGTAAATAATTAAATCTGAAATACATATTTACTTCCTTTTAATTATTTTAGCTTATAAATAAGTCCTCTGATTTTAGTAATTTTGCAGTTCTAATTTTGAAAAATTTGAAACAAAAGGAACCTGAATGTATAAACTTGATACTATTATCTCCCTTGCAAAGAGACGCGGTTTTATTTTCCAATCTTCAGAAATATATGGCGGCTTGAACGGTTGCTGGGACTTCGGTCCTTTAGGCGTGGAATTGCTTCG
>JBEKWK010000273.1:0-5002 GCA_049513175.1 FCB group bacterium | reverse complement strand
TTCTCACAGCATCAAAATATTTATTTGCCTGAACTGAATCCGTGCTTTCCATAATAATTGCAATGTTGGATAAAGTCAAAAGCCTTAATTCAGGAGGAAGTATCATAGATTTCTCTGCAGCTAACTGCAAATTCTGCATAGCTTCTGCATCTTTTCCCTGGCTTACTTGAAGAGCAGATAAAGTATTTAAAAAAATACATTCTGATAATGGGTCATCCTTATCTTTTAATAAGGCTTTTGCATCAATGCAATATTTTTCTGCTCTTGAAAAGTCATTTAATTCAATCAGGGATTTAACTGCAATAGATAACAATTGAATCTTTTCATTTAATCTAAGCTCATTGTTACTTCCGTTTAAATATTGAATAGCAAAATCAACTGCCATGGAGTAGTTTTTCTTCAAATAGTATTCTACAACCGTTTTACGAATTATGTTAAAATCTTCAGTTAAAATTTGCTCATTGTTTTCATATGTAATATTATCTTTATTTTCTTCTGAAGTTTCTTTTGTGATATGTAATGATGTTTTCAGCATTTCATTAAAAACTAAATCTTCATTATCAATTTTATCTGCATTTTCCTGTTCATCATCTTTTTCAGATTTTCCGATATTCTGAAAATTGTCATACAAATCTTTAATAACTTCCGTGCTCCCAAATTTTTGAGCAGCCTGTGCGGCGAGCAATAACATGGATTTTGCAGTTTGAGTATCTCCTGCTTCGGCACTATGTGCGGCAAGATAAGGTGCAATTTCCTGCCTGATAGCTTCAGATTCGGCATCATCATATTTTTGTTTTAATAATGCAGCTATTTGCCCGTGCAATGCAACATGCTCTTCATATTCAAGGGAATTCTCAAAAAAGGTATGGTAAAATGCCTGAGTAAATTCGTATGCTGTAGTCCTTACCCCATAGCGAATCTGGGAACCAATGCTTCTCATAATACCGGTTTTATTTTGAAGACTACGTAACTTTTTTATCGAACTAAGTATATCTGTATTTAAAAGCTGTGAAATTATTATAGCCGTAAATTCCCGACCTTCACAACTGCATATAGACAAAATATTCCTTTCTTCATCATCAAGTTTATCCAAAACCTGGGAAAATGCCGAATGTATTGAAGTCGGAAGGAAATTACTGTGTTCAAAATTTTCTATTAATTTCCCGTCAGATAAAAAAGGTGAATTATTTTTGAAATATTTCAAATATTCAAAAATGACTCCCGGTACGCCTAATGATTGGTTGTAAAGCCAATCTTCAAACTCTTTACTTGTTTTATAATTACGAAAATAATTTTTACAACATAAGTTTAAATGTTCAGGATTAAAACCGTTTAACTCCAATATATGTACATTATCATATGATTTTTTGAATCTCTGTATAAAAGATAAAAGTATTAACCCTTTACTGATTATCAGGCTCTTTCTATAGGTAATGACAATAATAATCGGTAATGAAGCGATTTTCTCAACAAAAAGATTGAGTAATTCAAGTGATTGTGCATCACACCAATGAAAATCATCGAAGAGCAGGATTAATGGAATTTTATCGGCAAATGAACATAAAGCATCGAAATAATCCGCTGCTGCACTGCTTACATTTTTTATTGAAGACGATGACTTGTCTTTTTTATATTCCCGCCAATCTCTGCCTAATTCTTTTACGGCATAAAAAACAGTACCAACAAAAGGAAGTGAAGCAAGAACTGTCAAACCTATATTTTTTGTGAAATTTTTACCTGCAGAATCTTCCCCTTTTCCTTTTTTTAATAATTTTTCAACTGCCCTCGAAAATGGTAATAGTGGCTGAATATTTCCAACATTAAAATTCCCGATTGGTGATTGTCCCTCGACTAAGACAGATTCAAAACCAGATTGATTCAGTGAAATATCTTTGTTAAATGAACTCAAAACATATGATTTACCAAAGCCGGTTTCTCCTGAAATACAAAATATTTTTCCCTTTCCTTTTTTTAAATCATCTAATGATTTTCTGAAAAGAGAATAGATTTCAGGTTGTGCATTTATTTGGTATAATTCATCCATATCTTTTTAATTTATGTTTCTTCATCATTATAGGGTTAAAAAAATTATATTCGATTCAACCCTTTTATAAAATAAATTATTTAATAATAGTTAACATCTTAGTATCTACCTTACCATTCCAATTTAAGCGAATATAGTATGAACCTGCAGTCAGATTATTCAGTGATAATAATCCTGTATTCTGTCCGGCATCGTAATATTCAGGCTGAAAGGCTTTAACCTTCTGTCCCATTAAATTATAAATATCAATTGAAATATTACCGGAAGACGAAGTATTAAAATCAATCAGGACTTCATCATTCGCAGGGTTCGGATACAATTCATTAATACCGAATTTATTTTTAAGGCTATTTTCATTTTCAATAACTTTGACCAATAAATCATTATAGAAAAATGTTCTGGCAAGTTTAACACCATCAACTAGTTTTTGCATATCTTCAAAAGTCCCATCCGCTTCTCCCCCTTTTGATGTTTGTGCAAAATTAATTAAAAGTATTAACCTCGCGGTATCGCCTCCAGGGTTAGCATCACTAACAGGCATCATATTGAAAGGACCTGTAGAAAGCAAAAGCCTGATATCGGAAGGTGCAGAAGTAAGGGTTTTCAAACCGGAAGAAATATTATTATACAAATTATCATACAAATTATTAATTATAGTTGCAGAGTCCTGGTCAATAGAAAACAAAAGAAATGTCTTCAAACCGAGTTGTTCGGTTAAGTCATAAATTGGCTTATCACGCCTGAGAATTCCATTGGAATTTACGGCAGGAGTCATCAGCAACGAAATACCTAAATATCCGAAACCTTTCCCGAGCTCACCCTTGTCAGTGCCGGTCCATGTAACCCCTAAATTTAAGGTTGTGTCAGGACTATAATATTTTGATACATCATTTGAAGTTTGAGTTGAATCATTCTGTGTATTATCCATTAAATCCGGGTCAATAACGGGTGCAATCCAGCAATCGGTCAGAGCATCAGTTGATGTATTAATCAATTTATAATAAATCATTAACATATCTTTATGGTCACCTGTTCCCCATGAATAAATCGTTTCTTCATACTGAATTCCCATTGGGAAGCCGATAGAAGCATTATCATCAGGATTACCAAGATTATAGTGGTCTACATCAGTATCTTTAAAATCACAGTGAATATCTTCATCCGATACGAAGGCAGGACCATTATGATATTGCAGAGCATCTCTTTCGGTTTCATTATATACATATATGCCGAATTTATTTAAATCTCCGGTTTTATCTTTCCAAAGGGGCCAATCTAATGTTGTATTATTTGTATCGAGTGGTGCACCTGTAATTGAATTATAATCGGTTGATAAATAAACCTGGTATTTATTTGCATAATTCGAATTTCCGCTGCTTCCATCTTCAATTCTACCTGGTACTAGTCCTTCTCCTGGTTTAGTGGTTAATGGAACTCCTACATGTGGATTATATGACATTGTTACAAGCTTATTTATATCACCGCCAAAATTTTTTTTAGCTGCGAAACAAATCCCCTGACCAAATATATATGAATTTTGGGTGCCTCTGGGCCAAAGACAACCACCATGACCATTGGTTTTAAAATTATCATAGAAATTAATGCCCGTATTTTTTACTTTAAACAAAATGTTACTTTTTGTTGAATTCCTTGTTTCTTTATACGGAATAACTCTTTGAATCCGGTCATCATTTTTGTCTGACTTATTTCGTATTGATTCGGCAAAAGAAGAATTAAATGGAATTAAAAATAAACAACAAAATAAAACCATTGAAGAAAAAATGTAATTTTTCATCATAGTATTATATCCTTTTATTTTATTATACAATTATTTAATACAATATAAATTACATCATTTCAATTATTAAAGCAACAGCTTCACCTCCGCCAATGCAAAGAGAAGCAAGTCCGAATTTCTTCTTATTTTGTTTTAAAGCATAAATTAATGTAGTTAAAACTCTCGCTCCGGAAGCGCCTATTGGATGCCCCAAAGCAATAGCACCACCGTGAACATTTATTTTATCGTAGGGAATATTTAATGCACGCGATGAGAATATAGGTACACTGGCAAATGCTTCATTAATTTCAAAATAATCAATATCTTCTGCCTTCATATTTGCCTTTTCCAAAGCTTTCTTAATGGCTTCTGCCGGAGCAGTAGTAAACCATTCGGGTTTTTGTGCGAATGTGGCATAAGCAATAATTTTGGCAAGAGGCTTCAATCCCAATGAACTTGCTTTATCGGGGTTCGCAACTATAACAGCCGAAGCACCATCATCAATAGAAGAAGCATTTGCTGCTGTAACTGTACCGTCTTTTTTGAATACCGGCTTTAAAGTTGGTACTTTATCGAATTTAACTTTTTCAGGTTCCTCATCCCTGTCAATTGTAATAGTTCCCTTCCTGTCTTCAATAACAACAGGAACAACCTCATCTTTGTAGTAACCTTTTTCAAGGGATTCGATTGCACGCTTATAGCTCAAAATTGCAAATTCATCCTGGTCTTCCCGAGTTATATTACATTCTGTGGCACATAGCTCACCTGCCATTCCCATATGGAAATTATTATAAACATCCCAAAGACCGTCATGAATCATAGAATCAATTAGCTCACCATTGCCCATTCTATATCCGGCTCTGGCATTTAAGAGCATATAAGGGGCATTAGTCATAGATTCCATACCTCCTGCAACAACAAAATCAGAATCACCAAGCTTGATTGACTGGTCAGCTAACATCACTGCTTTCAAACCACTGCCGCAAACTTTGTTAATTGTCATGCAGGGAACAGAAACAGGTAATCCTGCATAAATAGTTGCCTGACGTGCAGGAGCCTGACCAATTCCTGCAGCTAATACATTACCCATAATAACTTCATTAACATCGGAATTAGAAATTCCGGCGCGTTTGACTGCTTCAGAAATAACTACTGCACCAAGCCTGGGAGCCGATAAAGAA
>JBEKWK010000272.1:0-5022 GCA_049513175.1 FCB group bacterium | reverse complement strand
TTTAGAATCTTTCTTGGCAACAATTTCATATAAACCCGTAGGTATAGTTTTGTCCGGAGTCCACTGACTTTGATTGCGGTTTAGCACTTCAATAAGTTCGCCTTTTACATTATAAATTTCAATTTTGCCGTAGTTCGTATTAATGTTAATTGTTTCGTTAAAAGGATTTGGTTCGACATTCAGTTCATCTTTATTATTAAAACTGTCATCAGAAATTCCGGATGTTTTAGAATTAATAATACCTTTCCAAACACTACCACCAAATGTATTAATCCAAATAACAGAACTATCATGAATATCTTCTGTAATTCTTGTCAGATAAGAAAAAGGAAATAAGGAATCTTCGAACCATGTTTTCATATTATCATTAGAATACATAATACCATTTCCACAAGTTGCCAGATAATATCTACCGGGGTAATACTTCGATTTAGTGAGTCTGACGGCTCCATAAATTTGCAAAATACGATTCCAGTTCGTTCCTCCGTCGGTTGTTTCATATAAACCGCCCTGAACCTTGCCGTAGTTGCACATTTGTGCTCCGACATAAATATGATTTTCATTGTTTTCATCTATTAAAAATGTCGTTGCATATGCCCATGAATGTTCCTGTTTTGTATCTATACCATTTACCGGGTCACAGACGCTTACATTAGAAGATAGAAAAACCCATGAATTGCCATGGTCGGTTGAACGCCACAATCCTCCGTCATTCTTAGCTGTAACCTGCCTGAGGTACATAGATTTAATAGCGAAAACATCACCATTAGGATAAACTTGAACTTCTGTTATATGATTATTTTGTCCATCAATTGTAGATGTTCCGTTGCCTACGTCAAGACCATTTGAACATTGAACCCAGGATTTACCTCCATCCTCGGTTTTCCAAATACCGCTTGTAAAAACTGCGGCATATATTCTACGTGATGAAGCCGGTGATGTGTAATCTATTGCTAAGCATGTTACGGGTAAATCCGGAAGTCCGGAATTATTTACCGGAGTCCAATTCCTGCCCTCATTTGTTGAATAACAAATACCACCTTTATTATAAGCTCCTGGATTCCAGCCGGCTCCATTCCATGAGCTTATATCATGCTTTTGAGAAAAAGCTCCCCATAATAAATTATTATCTTTATCATAAGCAAAATTGTAATTAGTATTGAACCATTCATTCGGGATACCGGTATTATATGTAGTTCGCCATGAGTTTCCACCATCCTCACTTATAGAGCCTCCTATATCCGTATAAGCCACCTGGTAATAATTTTGAACATTAGGATTAATGAAAATATCCCAATTAGTAGTTATATCAAGTCCTGTCGTTTTCCATTTTTTCCCGTTTGTTCTGGTACCAACATCTGCGAATTCTGTATAATCAGGCAACCATGACCTGCCTGTATCCGATGTAATAAATGACCTACCCATATCAGTCCAGATTGCAAGACCAGGATTTTGGCGGGCAATATTAAATCCCATAGCTGCACCGCCCCACCAACAGTTAAATTCTATTGAAAGCCAATCCGGGATGGAATTTGGCGTTTCTCCATTATTACCATTACAGTAAAATGTTCCTTTGAATGTTTTACCTCCGTCAGTTGAAAGGAATGCCGTTGGTTGTTCAATAGCATTATTGTTTCCCGGAGTTATCCAAACAAAATTTCTTTCAGCTCTGACAAATTTAAAATCTCCTCGTTTTAGGCTGTCTGCTGATAGTAACGGATTATTATCTTTAATTAAATTTTTAAATCGAATGCAGGTTTTTGCTGTAATTACAAATATCCCGGAATCAGATACTGCCACATCCTGAATAGTTTCCGAAAATGTCTCTAATGTTTTGAAGTTATTCCCTCTATCGGTAGAATACCATAAACTATTGTTATCTGCCGCTACAATCAAATTACCATCTTCAGCTAAATACAGAGGTTTAATATTACCTTTTTTGGAGAAATTCGCACCGTCGTTGGAAATATATAATCCATCTCCATTAACAGAAACGAGCAAACATAATGGTTCATTCCTCATACACAGCAATGCATCAGCAGTTGAAGACATATCCCATGCCTTTTGCCAGGTTACTCCTGCATCAGTTGATTTCATCAACTGATTACTCATTGCATTCCAAATAACATTTGGGTCAGTAGGATGAAAAACAGGAGGGCATGAAATTGTACTGTTAATTTGATGGTAATTAAGCATAGTCCATGCTTTACCGCCATTTGTTGAACGATATACTCCACTCATATCGCATGAAATAAACATTAAGTTAGAATCGTGTGGTGAGATTGCAGGCACATAAGTTGTACCACCACCGCCGGGTCCGAGATTAAACCACTGAATATCGAGTTTTTGTGAATATAAATGGTTCCCAATAAAAGAAAAAAATGATAATAGCAAAACTATTCTTATAACTTTGTAGGATACTAATTTCAAATTAATTTGCATAATATTAATCCATAAAATTAAAATTTAATCCGGATATTTAGAAAAAATCAATACATAATAAAAACAATATTATCTCATTATTTAACAACTACAAAACTTCTTGTAATTTTATTGATACCGGAATTTAATGTGCAAAAATATATTCCCGGAGGAAATTCTTCAGTAGAAAAATTAAATTGATTTTGTCCTGATAATACATTTTCATCAAATCGCTTTATTTCGATTCCAAGACTATTAAAAATTGTAATACTATTAATTAAGAAATTTGGTTTTATATATTTAATTGAAATTTGATTTGTTGCGGGATTTGGCGATAGAGTAAATGCTTGTGAAATTGCTTCATCATCTACTCCTGCAGGTTCTAAAACTGTTACATCGCATGAATCGGTAAAACCACCATCCTCCGTTTTAATAGTTATCTCAGCATTGCCTTTTGTAACGCCGACTATTAAACCGGTTTGAGAAACAGTTGCAATTTGATTATCTGATGTACTCCAGGTTATATTTTTATTTTTTGCATTTGAAGGTTGAACAGTGCAGATTAAATGTAAGCTATCGCCAATATTTATTGTTCCTGTTTTTTTGTCTAAGCTCACAGAAGTTACTTTTATATCGGCACAGCCCCTGTCAGCCTTCAATGATGAATCGAGCTTTGAAAAGTCAATCCCAATATCTTTACCATCTGTCGCATTTTTATAATATTGACTTGTTTTTAATAAAGCATAATTATGATAGTCTGAAATACCGCTACCAAAATTGACAAAGCCAACATTATTTACATCCGCAGGGAAATAATTATTGCTTATGGTATTATAATTTGTGTATTTGCTCTCATCGCCCTTAATCAGAACATTTTTATTTATATGCTGGTTTGCATCTGTTACGTCTGAAAAATAATGTCCGATTGTGGCATTACCCTGTTGGTAACTGGGACCGTATATCCCCTGGTAGCCTCCTGCAGATACCTTGCTGTTTGAAATATTATTTGTGAATACAAAACCATTCATTAACATATAAGCCCAGGTAATAGGTCCTGTCTGAAAAATTGTATTGTGGTCAATTGTTACATCCTGCGGTTCTCCGATTTTTATGAAAGTGCCGTCATTCGGTCCGGCAGTATTCATATCGCCATAAGTCGGTCCGCTTATATCATCAAAAAGATTATTAAATATCAATATCCTCTTTGACCTGTTCCCTGTACTGTTATCATCTCTTCCGGATAAGGTAATACCTGCCCCGGCATGTCTAATGATATTATTGCTGATTGTAATATCGCTTACATCGGCTTGTGGTGAGCCTCCGCTTTCGGTTCTGATAGTTAGCAGAATGGCATAGCCGCTTTGTCCAATCGGTAAATCCGCCCAGCAGTTCTCGAGTATGTTTCCATCGAGAAGTACTCTCATGCCTGTTTTCAATTCAAAAAGATTTTTGATAGTCCAATGTTTTCCGGCATAAGAAGGGTCTCCGACTCTCCATGAAAATGGCTTAAAAAAGTAGTTCTGTCTTACCTCGATATCTGATGGAACAAGCCCCGGAATAGCCGCCGCCGCTCCTCCGAACATTATATTTTCTCCCGAAGCTTCTAAGTAATTATTAATGATTTTGAATGGACCGGGTCCATTTATACCCGCTATTGCCTGGGCATCGTAACCGACGCTATGAAAATCAGAAATGTAGGAATCAATGATAGCCGCATTGGCACAGTTGAGAGCGACTCCATATTTCATTATAGTTGCATTCGTATGCCCGTGAATGTAGCATCTGTCAATTACAAAATGGTCGGGAACAAGACTCATAGAATTTTGAGCAGATGAGCCGTCTCCCAGATTAATAAGTCCATAGCTGTTTATAACCGCATTATCTGCCGTAATTTCCAGACCGACAAGACGGTAGTGGTTCGCATTTGCCTGCGTTACGAAGCATGGAATTCCGGATAAATTAGTTGTAACGATTTTAGCCATTGAACTAGATTTTGTGGGGAAGGTGGCGTTTCCTGTAGCTGAATCAGGATTAATTCTCACTTCGTCTTTGGGCAGTAAATCCATGCGTGATGACATAATAATAATCCAGCCGTTTCCGGTAGTTTTTTTAGGAAGGGTAAACCCCCCATTAAAAGTAGCTCCTGCATCTAATATAATAACCGTTCCTAATTGTGCGGCATTGATTGCCTTCTGGAGGTCTGAATAATCCCTACCGGCAG
The DNA here is from genome assembly GCA_049513175.1 of FCB group bacterium. Classification (GTDB taxonomy): domain Bacteria; phylum Bacteroidota; class Ignavibacteria; order Kapaibacteriales; family UBA2268; genus JBEKWK01. The sequence continues at coordinate 380 of JBEKWK010000272.1, read as the reverse complement.
GACCAACGGTAATAACCTTGTAACCCGTAGTGTCAGGAAAACAAGTAATAACATCTTTTGTATTCGGCAAAGCCGGTGTACTCGCATCTGCAAAAGATTTTGTTGATATAAGAATCAACAGAAAAGCTATAAGGAGAAATGTAATTTTTTTCATAGTTTACTGATATTCAAAAAGTAAAGAAAATTCAAAATATATTAATCAAGAGAAATTTCAATTTATTTATAGATATTACATCGAAAAAAAATTACCTAATAATATGTCCATCATTATTGAATATCCTAAATGAATTATTAAATATACCACCCTCTGTTCTAATTTGCGATTCCTTAAAATTATCAAGAGGGGGTTTACCAGAGTAATGCCATAACATTATTTCGCC
>JBEKWK010000271.1:0-5038 GCA_049513175.1 FCB group bacterium | reverse complement strand
ACCGTTGACCTGCACCATCTCAATGATTTGAATGATTTATTCACCGAGCTTAAATCAATCGAAGGCGTCAAGAACGTCGAGAGATTCAGCGAGTGAGCAGTTGTCAAAAAAAATTAAGAATTGTGGTTCTAATTCCCACGCTGGAGCATGGGAATGAGGATTTGCATTGTTTGGGAACAAGTGCAAAAATTGGTATATTATATTCTTATGAAAATCGGGAAAATAAATATAGAAAAAGGGATACTTCTTGCACCGATGGAAGGCATAACGGATTTGCCGTTCCGCATTATCTGCAAGCGGATGGGGGCGGATATTGTCTATACCGAATTTATCGCATCGGAGGCTCTTATCAGGAATGTGCAAAGGTCTTTGCAGAAGATGAAAATTCATGATGAGGAGCGTCCAGTCGGTGTGCAGATTTTCGGGAGCAATGTCGCTTCAATGATTCAGTCTGCAAAAATTGTGGAGGATTCGGGTGCCGATTTTCTCGATATTAATTTCGGATGCTGGGTAAAAAAAGTCGTGAATAATAACTCCGGTGCCGCTTTCCTGAAGAAGCCGGAATTGATGGCTGAGATGACTTCGGCGGTTGTAAATTCGGTTAAAATTCCCGTTACAGTAAAAACAAGATTGGGCTGGGACAAAGATTCGATTATTATTTTGGATGTTGCAAAAAGTTTAGGGAAAGTGGGAATCGCCGCCCTGACAGTCCATTGCCGTACGAGGGAGCAGGGCATGAAAGGCGATGCAGATTGGCATTGGGCAAAATTAGTAAAGGATGAAGTTGCAATTCCTATTATTTTGAATGGCGATGTGAACTCACCGGAAGATACAAAGCGAGCTTTCGACGAGACGGGATGCGATGCCGTAATGATTGCCAGGGCAGCAATAGGTAATCCGTTTATTTTCAGAAGAACTAAAGAATTTTTGAATACCGTAGTTATTCCAAATGAAACTTCAGTTGGGGAAAGGATTGAAACCTGCCTCGAGCATCTGCGTCTGACGATAGAGCATAAGGGATTTCCGCGCGGCTTGCACGAATTCAGGAAACATTACACCGGCTATTTAAAGGGCTTGCATAATAATTCTTACATAAGACAAAAGCTGGTAATCACAGAGTCATACGAGGAAGTGAAAGATTGTCTTCTTGGATATTTGAGCTATTTGAAGAAACATGAGGAAGAGGTATACAACATTTAATTTACCTCACCCTTAGTCCCTCTCCCAAAGGAGAGGGAAATTTATTTTGAAGTTGAGCCAATTCTTTCATAATCAAGCCGGGGAAATCAGTGCCAATCGCATTTATATGATACTTCAATACATCCTTCAAATCTTCTTTAGAATTAATTGAATATACTCCAAGGAAAATTTTATTGGTTTTAGCATCATCAGAAATTCGATGATTCAATTCCGGCAAAGCACATATAAAAGCTTCACAGCCTGTCTCGGTTACAATCTCAGAAGGAAGACGATTGTCAAATGGCAGTTTGACAGCCGCTGTATGGAATGCAGGGTTTTTAGACTTAATATATTTTAGAAATGAATAGCTGAATGATGCGAATAAAGTTTGGTCAATAGTTCCTGTGTCTATAATTTCGTTTAGAAGATTTTCAAGATTCTGTTCATAATTAACTATGTTCTGCGGCTTGATTTCAATAATAATATATGTTTTGTCTTTTGTAAGCTCAAGCACTTCTTTTAGGACGGGTATTTTTTCTCCTGCGAATTTATCTGAAAACCACGAGCCTGCATCTAAACTTCTCAACTCCTCGAAAGTCATCGGCTCATCTGATTTTGGATGGGACTCACCTAGAATATGTGCTATATCATGATAAACTACTATTTGTCCGTCAGATGTAAACTGAATATCAGTCTCAATCATTTTTACATTCAATGCAATTGCTTCACGAAAAGCGGCAAGAGTATTTTCAGGTGCAGTACCGGAAGACCCCCTGTGAGCAACGACGAATATATCATTAGTATAAGCAAATTTACTAAGTGTTTCCATAGAACTGCAATTTAAATATTTTTTATTTTTAAAAAGCCCAGAAATACCAAAAATTTCATTAATTCCAATTAAAATGCAAGATTTATTTTATTTTTTTTGAGATTTTTTTATTATAATGTAATATTATTTTTGGGTAAATAAATAAAATAAATTCTTTATTATGTTAAAAATTATTTTACACCTTAATTAACAATTTATTTGTTTTACAATCATGAGGACTAATCTATGCCAGCCAAAACTACGATAGACCAAATCATGACGAAAGGTGTTTTTACCGTAGACCTGGAAGATACGGTAAACAAAGCGGACCAAATCATGCGCGAACAGCATGTCAGGCATGTACCGGTTCTTGAGGACAGCAAATTCATCGGGATGATTACCGAAAAGAGTTTAATGGAATATACCCTGCGGCAAATCTACGATTATGACGACAAACTTGAAGAAGTTGGTAAAAACAAAATAATTGATTTTCAAAATATAATGACAAAGGATGTTCATCTGATTTATCCTGAAGATACAATTATGAAAGCTGTGCAAGTAATGGCAAAGTATAAGGTGGATTATCTCCCGGTGGTAGATTGGACAAAGGATTTAGTCGGGTTGGTCACGACACTTGATTTATTATTGTTTTTTAATAAAAAGTTAAAAGAGGAAAATTAATAAACGTTTAGGCATATAATGTATTCACATGTTTTTTCAGCTTCGGTTTTCGGAATAGACGCTTTCATTGTTGATATTGAAACTCATCTTGACAATATGGTTCCTAATTATTTTCTTGTCGGTCTGCCTGACTCCGCCGTCAAGGAATCGAGGGAAAGAGTGTATGCAGCTATAAAAAATTCGGATATCATGTTCCCATCGAAAAGAATCACAATCAATCTCGCACCCGCGGATATAAGGAAAGAAGGAAGTGGCTTTGATTTGCCGATTGCTCTCGGAATTTTGACAGCAAACGGAGATTGTAAACCGGAAATACTTGAGGAAACTTTAGTATTAGGTGAGTTGTCTTTGGACGGTACTTTGCGGCAAATCCACGGAGCATTATCTTTGACAGTAGAAGCAAGAAAAAAGGGTTTTAAAAATATAATGCTTCCTAAAGTAAATGCCGATGAAGCGGCTCTGGTAGAAGGAATCAATGTACTCCCAATCGAGTCTCTCAAACAAGCAATGCAATTTCTTAATGGTTCAATCGAAATCGAACCGCGAACCGTAGATATTACCTCAATCTTCGAGGATGGTCAGAGAGACCATCTGATGAATTTATCTGATGTTAAAGGTCAGGAGAATGTGAAACGTGCTTTAGAAGTTGCCGCTGCAGGTGGACATAATATGCTTATGATAGGTCCTCCGGGTTCCGGTAAGACAATGCTTGCAAAAAGGATTCCTACAATACTTCCACCTTTGACCATAGATGAATCGTTGGAAACTACGAAAATACATTCTGTCGGTGGTGTTCTGCCTGCCGGCGAAGCTCTTGTTACAATCAGACCATTCCGTTCACCTCATCATACAATTTCCGATGTTGCACTTGTTGGTGGAGGCATGGCTAAGATACGACCGGGAGAAATTTCTTTAGCTCACCATGGATTATTATTCCTCGATGAGCTTCCCGAATTTGCAAGGAATGTCCTCGAAGTTTTGCGTCAGCCTCTCGAAGAACATAAAATAATTATTTCACGTACAAAAATGACAATAGAATATCCTGCGAATTTTATGCTTGTTTGCTCGATGAACCCCTGCCCCTGCGGCAATTATGGGAGTCCGTTGAAGGAGTGTAGCTGCACTTCGACACAGATACATAAATATCTTTCTAAAATTTCCGGACCTTTATTAGACAGGATAGATTTGCATGTCGAAGTGCCTGCGGTTAAGTACCAGGAGATATCTTCAAAACGAGCGGGCGAACCATCTGAAGTCATTAAAGAAAGAGTAGTCAAGGCAAGAGGAATTCAATCAGCCCGATTTAACGGTATGAAAGGTGTATTCAAAAATGCAGATATGGGTTCAAAAGACATCCGGAAATTTTGCATTCTCGATGAAGCCTCACAGGAATTAATGAAAATGGCGATGAACAAAATCGGAATATCTGCACGCGGTTATGACCGTATTCTTAAAATTGCAAGAACTATTGCTGATTTATCAGAATGTGAAAATATCAAACCTGAACATATAAGCGAGGCAATACAATACAGAAGCCTCGACAGGCAATATTGGAAATAAATATATTTGTAATATTATTATTTGAGGTAGTAATATGTATGATGAATTGCAAAAAGAAATACACAGCTTATTAATAGGCGAGTCAATATTCATTTCGAATGCGGCAAATTTTGCGGCACATCTTTATCATAATTTGCCTGATGTAAATTGGGTGGGTTTCTATCTTCAATCTTATGATGATTTACTTTTGGGTCCATTCCAGGGGCAAATGGCTTGCAGCAGACTTCCTAAAGGTAAAGGCGTTTGCGGTGATGCTGCAAAAACTTTACAATCAATAATTGTAGAAAATGTTCATGCGTATACGGGACATATTGCTTGTAGTCCTGATAGTAATTCTGAAATTGTTATTCCTCTTATCAAAAGAAACAATTTCTATGGTGTTCTGGATATAGACAGTCCCATATTTAACCGGTTTAGTGAAGAAGATAAAATTGGTCTCGAATCTTTGGTAAACATTCTTATGTCTGTTTCGGATATGACTACACTTGAAAAATATTACAAGTTTGATTATAAGCATCATTAGAATGAAACTAAAGTATAGCCTAGTCCTTATTTGTTTATTGATTTTGCTGCCTCATTTAATTGAAGGGAAAATTGTAATTAATGAAATAATGCCTGCTCCTTCAACTAATGAACCGGAATGGCTCGAATTATATAATCCTGATTCGATTGAAGTCTTTATCCATACTCCTAAGATAAGCGATGCGGGAACTACAAAATCAATTCCTGATATTTCTCTGAAACCCTTTGGCTATGCCATATTAACTAAAGATACAACTAAGCTACTTTTAAAGAGAACACTTCCAATTG
>JBEKWK010000270.1:0-5050 GCA_049513175.1 FCB group bacterium | reverse complement strand
GTTCTGGTTGATATGGAAAACAACGGTGTTGCAATTGATAAATCCGTGCTAAAAGAAATTTCAGATATGATAGAAATCGAGGCTGACAAACTTTCGAAACAAATTTACAATGAATCAGGAATGCAATTTAATATTGATTCTCCAAAACAATTAGGATATATTTTATTTGAAAAATTGCAAATCCCATTTGTAAAGAAAAATAAAACCGGCTACAGCACAGATGTACAGGTACTTTCCGATTTGGCTTTTACATATCCAATTGCACAAATGGTTCTGGATTACCGTCAGCTCTCAAAGCTAAAATCAACTTATGTTGATTCACTACCGAATCTGATTGATGGCAGAACAGGAAGGATTCATACAACTTTTAATCAGACTGTAGCAAGTACAGGACGTCTTTCCTCGACTGACCCAAATTTGCAAAACATTCCGATAAGAACTGAATTGGGAAGAAGTATAAGAAAAGCATTCGTCGCCCAGGAAAAGGATAGGGTAATACTTTCCGCCGATTATTCGCAGATTGAATTAAGAATAATGGCATATTATTGCAAGGATAAACAATTAATTTCTGCGTTTAAGGAAGGTCTGGATATACACTCCGCTACAGCTTCCATTCTATTTGAATTACCTCTCGACAAGGTGGATTCGGATATGAGGCGCGTTGCAAAAACCGTCAATTTTGGAATCATGTATGGCTTGGGTAGTTTCGGCTTGGCTCAAAGACTTGGTATAGGAAGGACCGAATCGCAAAGTATTATTGATAATTATTTCGGTAAATACCCGGGGATAAAAAGATATATTGAAGACACAATAAAGAAAACAAGGGAAACCGGATATGCAGAAACTCTTTGCGGTAGGCGAAGATTTTTCGAAAATATAAAAAGTAATAACAGGAATATACGGAGTGCAGACGAAAGAGCGGCTATAAATATGCCCATACAGGGTACGGCTTCAGACATGATGAAATTAGCAATGCTCAAAGTTCATCGGGAAATGAAAAATAGAAAAATGAAATCTATGATGACAATTCAGGTGCATGATGAGCTTGTCTTTGAAGTATTCAATGAAGAATTAGACGAGTTAACTGAATTGGTGAAAAAACAAATGGAGTCGGCACTTCCTCTTGGAGAAATTCCTGTCCTTGTTGATACCGGCACAGGTAACAATTGGTTTGAGGCACATTAATAAAAAAAATCCGAACTTAAAACAAGCCCGGATTTAATAAAATTTAATTCAATAATAATTTAGCCTTGAATTAACTTCAGGTAAGCCTGTGGATTTGCATTTGCCTGGGCTAAAGTAGTCAAAGAAACTTGCTGCAGGAATTGTGATTTTACAAGTTGAAGCTGTTCCTGGGCAACATCAGCATCCTGTATTCTCGAAATTGCTGCATCATAGTTTGTTATCTGGTTATTAAGCAAATCTTGCTGTGAACTCATCCTGTTGACAATCCCACCGAGATAAGAAGCTGCTTTATTTACATTATCAATTGCATCGGAGAGGCTGGTTAATGTCAGACTCAACTGTGTCGTTGAAAAGATTCCCAGGTCAGTAGATGAAACGTCGTTGAAAAGGCTCATATCCAGACCTGTAACACCTGCAAAGATATTGACTTGCATGGCATTAGTATTAAAATTTAAACTTGAAACGTTAAAATCAGCATTGCCGGTTGTCATATCAATCGCTAATGTTAAAAAGTTGTGGACTGCATTAGTGCCGATAACAAAATCTGCCGAATAAGTTCCAGATAATAATTGGCTACCACCAAATACGGTTGAATCACAAATCGTTTGAATTTGTTGAGCATACCTGTAAGCCGCTTTTGCAAGAGCTACTTTTTCATCGGTACCTGAAGCACCGGAAGAGGCATCTGAAGTAGCGTCCTTGATTTTACTGAGAATATCATAGATGTTATTTAAAGAATCCATCAGGATATTGGATATATTAACGGCATCACCGACGGCATTCAGAGCGGATTTCATAGCTCCGTTCCTTGCTTCGAGTGCACGGTAAGTAATATATCCTGCTACATCGTCCCCGGCATTGTTAATCCTTTTGCCGGTGGATAATCTTAACTGTCTTAAAGAAATATCCTGGTTAGATACTTCCAGTGCATTGTAAGCATTTTCGGCGGGAATGTTTGTCCGAATCCTTGCATTTCCTCCAATTGCGAATGGCATTATTCACCTCCATGTGAATCTTAATAATAGAAATTAATTATGTTCCTTTTATTATCCGGGGAATATTCATTTATTAATGATTTTTCCAAAATCCGGATGTTATCTTATAAAGTTTCCTGTAAAACATTTCAAGCTAAAACAACTAATATGCCAATTATAATCTTGGGAAATTTTACTTTTCCCCATAAGATTTTCTGATAGATAATTAGTAATTCAAAAAAGTATTTGTTGTTATTTAATGAATATTTACTGTAAATTCTTCTGCTGATTGCATAAATATTCTATCGTAAATAATATCAATTCAACTTTTGGAAAATATTACATTTTTCAATTAAACGTTGAAATGTAATAAAATAGCTGGTTAAGAATAATCATTTGGTTAAATTTCACCATTAAAAAAAGCCTTAATTATAATATCATAAAAATTATTTTTGCTGACATTAACTAAAATTTGATTTAATAAAATTGAAGAAGGGCTTTTATATACCGAATTTATTCATACTAAAATATTTGGTAAATATTACATCAATTAAATTCATTTGTCATGTTCCGAAATTTAATTATGTTTGTTAATACCAAATAAGAATATTATTAAACATGTATATATATCCTAAAAATTAATTATAAGATTATGAAAAATTTCTGCATTTTCTTACTAATATCAATAATGATATTTTTCCCCGGATGTGATAAACTAAATTTCAGTCAAAATAATAAACAGACTACCAAAAAAGATTCATCAACCACTTTAGAAATTAATGAAAAGGATGTCAAATATTCTGATATGACTCCTCAAAAGCCATATCAAATCAAGGAAGACGGATTATATGTATATGCCGACGGACCTTCAAAAGTGAATTATCATGATAACAAGAATTGCTTCGATTATGTACAGAAAAATTATAAATACATAAAAGTTCCGTCTATGGCTGATGAAGTAAAAGAAGATAAAATCGAAATATGGGGATGCTGTCTTGTTGAAAAGAGCTGTACAAGCGACCTTGGTAAACCTTCACTTTATGAATTAGGTTATGAAAGACATAAAGAAAGAGAGATTAAGCCTGAAGATAACAGGTTTGGCGTACCTGTTGAGGTAGAAAGAACCTGGCACCAATTTGAAAAAAAGGTTGTTGATGAATACCGGATTAAATATATCGAAAAAGATAATTTCACTAAAATGACAAAGAAGGAATTTGTACAAAACGGAATCGTTATTATAGGGAAACAGATTTCAAGGGTAGTCATCAAGATTCCTGTTCCTCTCCCTTTCAAATACAAAATTGACAGAATTCCCGTTGGATATACAAAAATACACTATGGCTGCTGCGGCAAACATGATGAAACGGTTTATTCACCATACACAATTGCTGATTTCAAAAGAATAAATTTAAAGGAAAATATATTTGAATTTATTGAAGAAGACCCTCTTCCGAAAGATGCGGCATATCTTTCGGATGAACAATTCATAAAACTTTCTGAAGATATACATCAGTTTATACCACGTAAAAATGATAAAACAATTCATCCGAAAGAATTTAATAGTTTTAATGCAGGTTATTATATAATAGAATATTATAACGGCGACCAACTGTATGATTATCATTGCATTCAAATTGACGGTAAAGGACGACCTCCGAAGTATTGGGACCCGCTTGAATTCAACCCTCCGGTTAAACAGGAAATAAGCTTTGCAAATGAGAAATACGCACTGATTTTTTCAGAATGTAAATCAATTGAGGAAGCAGAGCATTTTATTAGAGTTAAAGATTCATACCCGTTAATCATATTGCCTAATTCAACGCAAGGGGATTATCTCGTCGGAAGAATTTTCTACAGCAAGAAGGCGGCAGAAAATGAAATGAAGAGAGTAGTAAATATGGGCTTCAAGAAGGAAAAGATAAGGATAGAGAAAATAAAATAATATATATTTAACCCAAATTATTTTTAAAATGCGGTTATAACTTTTCAGTTTAACCGCTTTTTTATGGCACTTAGTTTGCTTATACTATTATAAATATATTATATATATAATAGTTACGTATATGCTTAAGAATAAAATCTGTGGATTTATTTTAATACTCTGCTTTGCTTACGGCTCGCTCTATGCCCAGACTAACGTTTCGCTGGATGCAGTCTATTCGAATATAAATACATTATCCGAAAAGTTAGCAACTCTGAAAAAGAAAGTAAACAGTATGAGTGTCAAACTTGAAAAATCAAATTCAGAGACAATAGGCAAATTGAACCACATCCTAATGACGGTTGATTCATTGAACTCCGAATTAAAAATCCAGGGAGCGAATATATCCGTCCTGAATGAAAATCTCAGTAGTAGCGATAGACGCATTATTGATGATTCAGTGCGTATTTCTATGGTCATAGATAGTATTATTTTATACAAAAACAAATTCACAAAAATCAATAAATCAATTGATGAGTTAGATTACAACGTTGCCATACTTGAAAATAAAATCAGAAAAATACCTGAAATCTTCTTTTGTCCGGATTGTTATCCTATATTTGGAGTTTCATTTGGATTAATGAAATTATTTGGAAAAGACCCGAATATTTTCCAAAAATACTTGTCAGTTGCAGGAGGACTAAATATTAATTTAAATAATGATTTTCGAATTTGGTTTGATGTTGTATCGCCTTTGGAATTTGTTGATTCAAAACAGAATGATACATATTTTGCACTTTTTGGTTCAGTTGGATTAATGTATAATATTTATGCAAAAACGAGTTTCAGCCTAAAAGCTGGATTAGGAGGATTTTACGGTGAAATTGAGAAAAGAATTAATACGGATGATATCAATAAAATAATAAATCCGATAGGATTGACAGGCAAAGCAGAATTCAGCTATAATCAA
>JBEKWK010000269.1:0-5050 GCA_049513175.1 FCB group bacterium | reverse complement strand
AGTTGTTTTTCCTGAAAAGGGTAATCCCACTATTCCAATTTGCATTTTCCCGGCTCCGCTATTTTATTTAGATAATGCTTAGTTTCTATTTTATTCGATATAAATTAATCTTATGAAAATACATAAAATAATTAATTATTTAAAAGTTATTTTAATTTTTTTACGCTTTTGTAGAATTTAAAATCCTTTTAAACAATATAACATCAATTGCATTTTAAAAGAATACCCTTTAATAAATAATTAATATTATTATATATTTATTGATTTAGGTTAATATAGCACTTGATATTGAAACAATATATTCTATATTAATCATATAGGGGCATTAGAATTTTTTTATTAATTTCATAAAAAATCTTGTGTTTTAATTGGATTTACTTTAAATTATTACTTTTAAAAATTGCAACATTCTATATTCTATATTTTGTTGCAAAATCAAGACGATAAAATTGAAGTAGATTATTAGAACTGTATGAATGAAGCCGATTTTCGCTTTTATAAAATAATAGAAATCTTTTCATGAATCTTACTTCAAAGTTTTTTATACCCTGGTTTCAGATGCTTGGTTTAATATTATTTGGAAATATTTAATATAATATAATAGTATAATTAAAAGACAAATTTATAGGTAGGACCAAATGCAACGTAAAATTACTATTTACTTTACCTTAATTGTTGTTTTCATTTCTTTCAACTACTTTCAGGTTTTTGCTCAGCAAACCGTTTATTCGGATAAGACAAAATCTGCTAATCAGGATATAGCTTCTGCAGGAATGGAATCATACCTTTACAGTGCTTTAATTGAAGCAGCATCTGCAAGTCCGAATCCACCACAGGAGGGTGGAATAATTTCCAACAAGAATATCCGTATCATCAATCTTGGGAAAGTTGTAAACTGGAGTGGTGTTGATTATGCCCCAACAATTAGTGCCGACGGAAGAACACTTTTTTTTGTATCAAACAGGCCCGGTAGTAAGCTTGGTGAAGATGGCGACCCATCGCACGATTTTTGGGCAACAAAGAAAGCAGAAAGATTAGATACAAATTTTGAAAAACCCTATAATATTGACACAACAACTAATCTGGGTAAACTCGGCGTTAATACATCGTTGAATGAAGGAGCCGCATCTATCGCTGCCGACAGGCAATCTTTATACTTTACGGGTTGTAACCGACCTGACGGCTATGGGAGTTGCGATATTTACTTTACAGAGATTCAGGGGGATAAATGGGGAAGACCGGTCAACCTTGGACCTAATGTAAATTCTAAGAATTTTGATTCACAGCCGTCAATTTCTCCGGACCAGAGAAGAATTTATTTCGTTTCTACACGGGAAGGTCCAAATAGCGACGGTAAAAATATTGAACAAAATTTTGATATATGGTATTCCGATAAAGACGAAAACGATGAATGGAAACCCGCTCAAAATTTAACTGCAATCAACACTAAGGGAAGAGATGTTTCTCCTTTTATTGCTGCTGACAACGTTACGTTATTCTTTGCTTCTGACGGATGGAAGCCTAATTATGGCGGTCAGGATTTTTATGTAACAAGATTTGACCCGGAGAAAAACACATGGTCAAAACCTGAGAATTTAGGAGACCAAATAAATACTCCTTCCGATGAACAATTTATTTCATTACCAGCTTCCGGTGATATTATTTATTTCTCTTCAAAACGAACGGATAAACCGGGTTATCAAGGTGATTTCGATATTTTTATGGCTTTCGTTCCCACTTTTTTCCGTGCCGTTAATCTGAGGGGTATTGTCGTTGATGAATGCAGCCGTGAAAATATTCCCGCAAAAATTACCGTTAAAAACCTTACTACAGGAAGAAGTTTTACCGATAGCTTAAATTTATTGAAAACTGAGTTTGAGACAATTGTTACTAATGCTGATTACGGTAATCCGAAAGATTCAAATAAATTTGTGGATTATGAAATAACTGCTGAAAATCTAAAGTATGGTAAAACTGCCATCACTCAGCGTATTTTCAAACCTAAAGTTACTGATGACCCTTTGGAGGCAAAGAAAATTGCCGATGAAATAAATGTTACTCTTACTCTTGGTAAATTACCGGTTTTGAGTGCTAAAATTGATGAAGCTGCTTATATTAAGGAAAATAAAATAACAAGACCCGAAATTGCAAATTTCAATGGATTAGTCATGCATATGGTTAACACCTGGGACCTGTATCCACTGCTGAATTATGTCTTTTTTGATTTGGGTTCATCCAAAATGCGTTCGAGGTATATTATGTTTAACACGCCCAAGGAATCAGAGGTATTCAGCGATACTACTATTGTCGGCGGTACCCTGGATAAATATTATCATTTATTGAATATATACGGTTTTCGTCTGAAGCAGTTCCCTGATGCCAATATTGAAATTGTTGGCTGCAATGATGGGAAAACTACCGAAGAAAAGAAAGCTAATCTTTCAAAAGACAGAGCATTGGCTGTTTTCAACTACTTTAAAAATGTATGGGGTATCGAAGACAAAAGGATGAAAATCACTGTAAGGAATCAACCACAGGTTATCTCCAATTTAAAAGATTCAATGGGTATCGAAGAAAACCGCCGGGTTGAAATCCTTTGCAATGATTGGAATATTATGAAACCGGTATTTGACAAAGACCCGAAGACATTACCTCAACCTGCAGAAATGAATTATGTTATGAAAAATGGGATTGAAGATGGTCTTGTTGCAAAGCGTCGCATTGAGATTAAGCATGGCACTGATTCATGGAATCTTCTGCCGGATGTAGGAATAGTAAATAATGATTTTATCTGGAACTGGAAAGATGAAAAAGGAAAATTTCCTAAAAACGAGGTCCCATTTACCGCACAATTGATTTTGACTACCAAAGGCGGTTCTGAGTGTAAATCTAATATTATAACCATACCTGTCATGCAGGCAAAGACAGAACAGAAAGAGGTAAAGCGATTATCCGATAGTACATGGGAAATTTACAACATGATTTTATTCCCATTTGATAAAAGCGAAGCAGGTCTCATTAATAACCGGATTATGAAAGATTACGTTTACGAAAGATGTATGCCCACTTCTGCAATAGAAGTTATCGGACATACAGATGTAGTCGGTTTATATGACCATAACAAGACTCTTTCTGAAAAGCGTGCCAATACTGTTTTTGGAGGAATTCAGAGTTCCACAAAAGGTGTTGTAGGTAAAATTGATAAACATGGTGTTGGTGAAGATGAACCATTATACAATAATGATACTCCTGAAGGTCGTTTTTATAACAGGACTGTACAGGTTGTAATAAAGACACCTTTGAACACTTTCAAAAAGTAAATATTTTATTTTAATTTTTTCAAGGGACGTTTGACGTCCCTTTTTTTTATTTAATATAGCTTGAGATTTTTATTTAATTTAGAATAATTGTTTTTCGTTTAATGAGTTTTGTGATATGAATATTATAAAAATAGGCGGTTCGGTTTTAAGAGATAAAGCAGGTTTTGCCCGGATGGTGAAAATTATAAAAGATTATAGTTCTACACCGCTGCTTATTGTTATATCCGCTTTCTCGAAAGCAACCAGGCAGCTTGAAAAAGCGGCAGAACTCGCAGAACAAGGATTGGAAGAAAAATCATCCGGCATTTTATCACAGGTACTTGAATGGCATGTCAATTTTGCAAGAGACATACTAACTGATAATTCACACATTGAAAGTCTTCTGGAAAATTTTAGAAGCAGTGATAGAAAAATATCCGACTTGCTTAAAGGTTTAATCATTACGAAGGAATTGACACCCAGAACGCTCGATGCAGTGCTGAGCTACGGAGAATTATTTGCACTTCAAACGGTTAATCAGTATCTTCTCGAGCAGGGTTTTGACCAGGAGTGCATTGATTCTACTAATATCATTGTAAGCGATTCAGATTATGGTTCCGCTCAACCTTTGGTAGAAGAAACGCAAAAAAAAGTAAATGAAATTTTATTACCGGCTATCCGGAAAAATAAAATTGTTTTAACTCAGGGGTTCGTTGCAAGAAATCTTCAGGGTGAAATTACTACTATGGGAATAGAAAGCTCTAATCTCACCGCAACTCTATTAGCCGAATTACTAAACATTGATGAAGTGGTTTTTTGGACCGATGTGGAAGGTATCAGAACTGCAGACCCCAAAATTGCTGATGTAACAAAACCGCTTCATTTTATTGACTACGATTTTGCTTATAAACTTGGTATAAATGGATTAAAACTTATTTATCCCTCTATGATTGCCCATGCAAAAAGCAAGAATATAAAATTAAAATACCTTTCTGCATACGAGCCTGATGGAGATTTTACAGAAATTTCAAATAAAAAATCTGTTGAGAGGAATTCTATAATTATACAAAAAGAAAATCTCACACTTATTAACATTAATTTTGAATCCCTGGAACAAATGCAGGAAATACGAAATTCAATTTGTAAGGATGCTTTACTTTCTCAATCTGTTTTTTCTATTAATTCAAATCAGAGTAGTATTAAATTGGTGCTTCCTCAAAGAGAAATAGCACATCTTAAAAACATCTATAAATATATACCTGAGATTATAGATAGAATTTGTGCGGTAACTATGTTTAATATTTCTGAAAGTTCTGTCATAAATTATTTGGCTGAAATTTATAATTTAAATAACGGCAGATCCCCATTTGAGTTTGAGACAGGCAATGAGAATGATTCATCAAGATTTCTTGTCCATGAAGATTTTGTTAATGAATTAATTGGTTTTCTTGGAAAAAAAATTATAGAGAATTAAATCTTGTATAATTTCATTACAGAAAAAATCTAACAGCAATATTCATGTATTAATAATAAGAATATTCAAATTTGGTTAATTTCCAGAGAGTATCTTTTTTATTATCTTTTAGATAAAAACTTTCCACTTTTATGATGTTGCCTGTGCTATCCTGTTCAAATTTATCTTTAAAATTCCAATTCAAAGATTCTCCCTGGAAGAACCTTCCTTCTTTCAGTATTTTACCTGTACTGTCGTAATCATAAAGATATTTGTAATCTAATTTCCCGTCAGATTC
>JBEKWK010000268.1:0-5064 GCA_049513175.1 FCB group bacterium | reverse complement strand
CGGGAATCACGCTAAGGTTTACAAAGCTTGTTCCTCTCGCTTTTACTCTTTCAGGTTTATCTGTTCCGTTACCTACAATATAGAATCCTAAATCCCCTTTGGGATTTTCCGCTCTAGTATAAATTTCTCCTTTAGGACGGATTTTTTTTGGAAGCTTTTCCCTTACGTCGCCTTCCATCGGCATCTGTGCGATAGCCTGCTCTATAATCTTACAGCTTTCTTCCATCTCATTCATTCTTACAATGGTTCTATCCCAGCAATCACCGACTGTTCCTACTTCACCTTTACCAACCGGAATATCGAAATCAAACCTATCATATATAGAATAAGGTTCATTTTTCCTCAAATCGAATTTCACCCCGGAACCGCGAAGCATCGGACCGCTTACACCGTAATTAATAGCAACATCGGCAGGAAGAATGCCTATGTTGGCGGCTCTCTCCACGAATATTTTATTATAGATTAGCAGGTTGATTATTTCTTCATTTGTTACCCGAACTTGTCTTATAATATCCAGAACGTCTTCTTTGAATGTAGGATGTACATCGTGAGCCAAGCCGCCAATCCAGAAATAATTATATAAGAGCCTGCCACCGGAAGCTTTTTCAAAAATCGAAAGAATTCTTTCCCTATCGCGGAAGAAGTAAAGGAAGGGCGTCAATGCACCCGTATCGAGTCCGAATGCGGCAACCGCTATCTCATGGTTTGCAATACGGTTTAATTCACACATTATAACTCTTATATATTCTACTTTATTGGATACCTGAATATCCAGCATTTTCTCGACACCCATCACATAAGGCAGTTCATTATTCATAGAGCAGATGTAATCCATCCTGTCTATATATGGAATAACCTGCGGATAGGTCATCTTTTCAGCATGTTTTTCAAAACATCTGTGAAGGTATCCGAGGTGGGGGACAACATCCGTAACAATTTCGCCATCGAGTTCCACTTCCAATCTAAGCACTCCGTGCGTTGATGGATGTTGCGGACCCATATTCAGTCTCATTTTATCGGATTCGATATTGCCGTATTCTACTTCTATCCTTTTTAATTCATCCACGAACAAAATCCTATTCTTTATTTTCTAATATTTTTTTTAAAATCAATATGGAACTTTCATTCCGTGATAATATTCCGGTGTCTGGTAATCTTTCCTCAAAGGATGTCCCTCCCAATCATAGGGGCATAATATTCTAATCATATTATGATGTCCGACAAATTCCACACCGATTAAATCCCATGCTTCCCTTTCGTGCCAATCAGCGCTTCGCCAGACTCTTTCGACAGTCGGAACTTTCGGGTCTGCCTTCGGAACGATAACCTTATATATAAATTTATGTGCTAATTTTGTCGAATGCAGGTGATATACAACGGTAAGATTTTCGCCTGAATCCAAACCGCTCAAACACATCAAATAATCGAATTGCAGCCTGTCGTCATCCCTCAAAAAGATGCTCACATCAAATACGCTTTCCGCTTTGATGACTACATAAGTTTCAAAATTTGGTTCGGCTTTCAATTCGATTATTGCTTCGCCGAACTTTTCTTTTAATATCTCAAATATTTCCTGTGCCTGCATAACTTTATTTAATTACTTTATGAACTTAATTCAGTGAGGAATTAGGAATGTGGAATTAGGAATATAAAATATATCAAAATATAACTCCTAATTCATAACTCCTCACTCCTAACTAATTTACAAACTTTCTACTTGCTTCAGCTTGTCTTCTTCAGCTAATCTTTTTCTTTTATTAAAAATCGCTTCATGTTTAATTAGCTGTTGCAATTTAATCATACCTTCTTCCATTGCTTCCGGTCTTGGCGGACAGCCGGGAACATATACATCCACAGGTATTATCCTGTCCACACCCTTAAGTACATGGTAGCCATGCTCCCAATACGGACCACCGGAATTTGAGCATGAACCTACGGACATTACATACTTCGGCTCGGACATCTGCTCCCAAAGCTTTTTGATTCTCTCTGCCATTTTGAGTGTTACCGTACCTGTAATCATTATAAAATCGGCTTGCCGGGGAGTGGTTCTGAAAATCGTACCGAAACGCATGAAGTCGAAGTGTGGTCCGTTCACAGCCATAAACTCGATGGCACAACAGGCAAGCCCGAAACTGAGATACCAGTCTGATTTGCTCCTGCCCCAATTCAAAACGTCTTCTACAGTAGCTAATATAATTCCGCCGCCCTCGTAAGGGTCGTTCAATCTATTTAGAAATCCCATTGTTGCACCTTAATAAAAACAATATTAATCTTTCTTCATTACAATCAAATCCTTGAGCATCGGGATATAAGGTCTCGGTTTATCCCAGCTCAAATCGCCTTTTGCCCATACATAAGCCAAACCAGCTAATAAAATCACGACAAACACCACCATCTCGATAAACGCAAACCAGCCTAACTGCTTAAATACTATCGCCCACGGGAAAAGGAAAACCGTTTCCACATCGAAAAGCAAAAACACCAAAGCGATTACGTAAAAACGAATATTGAATTTAATCCAGGGGGGACCTATCGGCTCTTCGCCGCACTCATAGGTAGATTGTTTGATGGGATTAGGATGGCTGGGTCTTATTATTGCGGCTGTTATCAGTCCAACCGCTACGAATACTACGCCTATGATAAAAAATAATAATATGATTCCAAACTCGCTCAGCATATCAACCTTTATATAATGTACTTTTTCAATTTTTGTAAAATTATAAACAACTAAATTAAACAAACATTTTAAAATTTATAAATTAATTTAAGGATAAATTTATATGACTGAGCGTTGGAATTGCACAATTAATCTATAATCAATCGCTTACAAATGTAACAATTGATTACAGAAATTTAATAGATGTTTATTCAGAGAAAAAGGAATGGGAAAATATTAACAATTGGATTAAAAAAAATAAATAAATTATAAAAACGGTTATTTAATCTTTGATATTCTGAATCCATCTTCCAAAGAATTACCTCTCAAAGATAAATTCTCCTGTATTTTAGCTGTTGATGGAAAGTGGGAATAACCTGTACGGGTATCGTCAACGACAGGTAAATATATATCTATATTATTGTATTTTACTTTTACGATGGGAAATTCATCGTAACCATAAGGGGAAATTATTATTTTTTTATAATCTTTAAGAATTTCGCCTATTTTCTCGAATCCTTCTCTAGATGCTTTTTCATCTTTGTGTATTCTAAAAAATAAAAATACCGAAGAAAATACAAGAATTGAAAGAAATAATATTAATTTGAATTTAAGAGTAATTTTATACTTACTTAATTTCGTGAATAAATTATTAAACTCTGGGAAAAAAGAAAATATAAAAATTAATGTTATAAAACTCATACCAAGCCTAATTGATGGGGCATTAACCACCCAATAAATTATTCCTGATAAACAAACCAATGTTGCAATTGTGAATAATTTATTAATGTAATACTTTTTATTGCCTCTTAAAAAATAAATGAATTGTTTGAACAGGTTCAATATTGTAATCAAAAGTATAATAAATATAATTCTGAATATAACGGAAAGACATATCCACCAGTGAGAGAACTTTTCTAATAAAGACATTTTTAAAACTGTTGACACACCTAACAATGGATGAATCGAATCCGCATAGGTATTGTTCTTTTCATATATTACACTTTGTATTGGTATTTTCCAGTCGAAGTTAAATAAATCTATATATGGAAACGGATAGATTAGATATCCGGAAATAATTACATTTCTGATAAGCCAGGGGGATATAATAAAGATTGATATTAATAAAATAAAAATAATATTCCTGTACCTTTTATAATATAATTCTAACACAAAGAAATAGAATATAAAGAATACACAAGGCAATGCGGATAATTTAACAGTTATCGCAAAGCAACTCAGAATTATTATAATCACAGAATTTAAATCAAACTTGTAAGGTTCTCCGTTCCACCGGTTTTTTAAAAATAAAATGAAAGTAATCCAGATTAATAATATCACAGGAAAATCAGGTGTTACAGAAGCTATAGGATTTATTAATAAATAAGTAATGAGCAATGTTGGTAAGAATAAAGCTTCGAATAAATTCTGTTTTGCAAAATTTTTAGTTAATATTTTTTGTAGCCCGACTGAAAAATGAATCGAGGAGGTAATTAATAAAAATTCAGTAAGAACATGAAAAGATGTACCTCCGATAAATGAAAAACTAAAGAATGCCGAAGTTACAAACCATGAATTATTGAATGCCAATTTACCGTGCAAATTGCCTAATCCCGGGACCACTTTATAGGTTTCGAGCCATCTCACAGATTGGACATGATATAAATATGTATCGAAATTGTAAGGCGATAATACAGTGAAAAACAATCCTGCGAGAATGATTATAAGCAAAATGATTTTCATTGATATAGAAAAATAAGAAGCTAAAGTGAGGGAATTAAGCAGTAAGTTTCTTATTTCTGTAAGATTAAAAATAATGTATATTAATGCAATTGCTAAAAGAATAATGTTTACCCAAAAGCCTACAGGTATAAAAAGGGATAAATAGCTCAATAAGGTTGTGATTGTACAAAAGCCCAAAAGTATAATAATGAAGAAAGAAGGCGTTTCAGGAAAAATTTCAAAATTAAATAATTTATAAATGAGCTTTTGTGTGATTAATCCATAAGTTATTGTTAATAAAAATACATAAATCCAAATTAAAATTGCGTAAACCATTTTTCAACGAATTTTTATTAATAATAAATTACATTAGTACTAAACACCGTTCAACCAAAAAGAATTTTATGAAAAATAATTTACAATTTTTCTGAGAGAAAGACAAAATTCATTTCAAAAATAATTTTGAATTTCTGTTTTCTTTAAGGATTCTGGCTCAAGGTTATTTTTATATATGCATCATCATCAACAGAAGCGATACCGATACTTTCTATATCATCGCCATAATCATTAGCATTAAATCGTGTATCATGTTTTGTTGAATAAGTTAAATATAAATATTTAGTTACTTCTTTTCCTTTAATATCAATAACTAAATTATATTGGTCGTCAATAATAAATGGTAG
>JBEKWK010000267.1:0-5091 GCA_049513175.1 FCB group bacterium | reverse complement strand
TTGAGTGATGAGAAAAATCCTCAAAAAACTATTGCCATACTCGATACAATGAATAAATATATATCTACAACTCAATTCCCTTTGACTTTTGATTATATTTATCATATAGCCAAATTATATAATGATGCAGGAGCGAGAGAGCAGACAACAAAGTATGCACAACTGGGGATACAAACCTGCGATGAATTATTGAAAAATCCTAAATTGGTTCCCGATTTGGAAAAGTATGAAATCATTGGAAACTATCTTGGTCCCTATAGAATTTCAGCCATGCTTTATGAAATGTTAGGTGATTACAAAGCTGCTACCGATAGATTGAAACAACTTTATGAGAAGACAGCCCAGATTTTTACACAAATAAAGGATAATCCCCAATACCAGGAGGATGCACAGAAAATGGAATTTAAGCTGGTTGATTTGCAGGCAACGATTAATGACTATACTCTCGATGCCCAGGTGCAGGCAGGAGACCTTAACGGAGCTATAAAATCCGCAAAAGAGATGATAATAAAATATAATGATACTACAAGCCAGGTAATGATTTATTTAAAACGATATGTAGAAATGAAGCTGAAAGAGCTCGAAACAAAACGTGATTCCTCAATAGCAAGGAGATAATAGTAGGTATATTAATCAGTAATTAGTAATTAAAGTAAAGCCGGTATATAAGATTAAATCTTATGCCGGCTTGTTTTTTACATTTTATTTATATATAAATACTAAACTTTAAAACGTTAATCCTGTATTCAAATTTAAGTTTGTTTACACACCCCAAATTACATATAAAAGAAATTCTCCATTTTTACAATTATGATTATTAAATTAAAAATTCTATTTTTGTTAACTTTATTTAATTAGAAAATTAAATTTATGTGAAATCGTTACATTGCTGAAATCAAATAACATTTGTTAAATAGAAATTGGAAATTTAATGAACTACAAGTATCTTTATCGCGGCTTCGGAATCCTTGCTTTCCTTGTGATTCTTGTTTCCTTAACAATGACTGTACAACCCTCCGTTCCCTTTTGGGATTGCGGTGAATTCTCCGCTGCAACCACATGGCAGCAAGTTCCTCATCCACCGGGAGCACCACTGTTTCTTATGATTGGAAGAGTTTTTCAAATGATTATTCCTTTCGGAGACCTCGGCTGGCGCGTCAATATGGTCTCAGTTGTCTTCGGAGCAATATCGGTTTTTTTATTATATTTTATTACTGTAAAGACAATTCGCAATTACCGCAAGAGTCCGATTGAGACAATGGCAGATGCTTTGACGGTTTACGGCTCGGCATTTGTAGGCTCAGTTGCTTTCGGCTTCAGCGATACATTCTGGTTTAACGCAGTCGAATCTGAAGTGTATTCATCTTCAACATTGTTCGTAGCGGTAATAGTATATTTAATGATGCGATGGAACGAGGAGGCTGACAATCCCGGTCATGAAAGGTATTTACTATTGATTGCCTATATGATAGGCTTGTCAACAGGAGTACATCTGCTCAGTATTCTCACTGTATATTCAATAGTAATGCTTGTATATTTCAGGAAATATCCATTAACATTTAAATCATTCATAATAATGGGTATCATAGCCTTAGTCATATTTTTTATGATATATCCGGGCATAATAAACTGGGTGCCGATGATGCTTGGCGGTGATTTCCCGATAAAGAATAAATGCCGTGAGTATCTGATACAGGATTCTCCTTTTGTGATATTTTTATTATTTGCAATAGTACTCGGAGCAATGGCATTATTTTACTATGCCTATAAGAAGAAGAAAAATGTATTGAAGCTGGCGTCATTATCATTTCTACTGATGCTTTTCGGTTACGGCACCTACACTCAAACATTAATACGTTCAAATGCCAATACGCACATGAACGAAAATAAACCGGACGATTTTAATTCATTAGCTTCTTATCTCGGCAGGGAACAATATGGTGAAGCTCCGAATTGGCCCAGAAGATACCAGACTGAAGATTACTTTATCCAGCATTATGAAGAAAAAAACGAGAAAGGTGAATACATTTACGGTGAATGGATACAGCCTGACAGGGAAGATGTGCTATGCAAGGATGGAGTTAAATCAATAACTGTTCCTGTCTTCAATAATACTAATTTCGCAGGAGAAATGACATATATGTTCAAATACCAGATTTACGATATGTATATACGGTATTTCCTGTGGAATTTCGTCGGCAGACAAAGTGATATTCAGGAAGCAAATTATTCAGGTTATACTACAGAGGATAAAAAGCAAACTGATATAATAAATTATAAATCCGGCTATGCATCAATCTTCCCAATTAGATTTTATTTTTTACCTCTGTTATTTGGACTATTCGGACTGTTTTACCATTTTTACAAAGACCCGAAAATGGCGACTGTGTATTACATTATGTTCCTGTTAATGGGAGTTCTTGCCGCAATTGCCCAAAACCAGCAAAATCCGCAACCGAGGGAACGTGACTATTTCTATGTAGGCTCCTTTATGGTTTGGTGTCTTTGGATTAGTGTTGGTACCTATGGTATAATTGACTGGCTGAGCAAAAAGAAAGCCGGGACCGTTATTCCGGCTCTGGTGGTAATAGTATCAATTCTCGCTGTACCGGTTAATATGGCTGCCGGAGGATGGAGGATGCACAGCAGGGCAGGAAATTATATCCCATTCGATTATTCTTATAACTTATTACAAAGCTGCGAAAAGAACGGCATACTTTTTACAAACGGAGATAATGACACATTCCCGCTATGGTTCCTTCAGGACCTCGAAGGAATTCGAAGGGATGTACGGGTTGTTAATCTCAGCCTTGGGAATACTCTTTGGTACATATATCAATTAAAAAACTGTATGCCATGGGGTGCGGAGAAAATACCTTTAACATGTCCGGATAAAAGTTTAACTGTTGACGAAACCGACCCTGCCGCTTTATCCTACGACTTTAGAGAGGCTAAAGTGGAAACCATTCCCGTTGCCCCGGAAATTCTTAAACAATATACAAATGACCCGGCAATAATAGCAAGTGGTAAGATGAGCTTCTTATTTACAGGTAAACAATATCCCAAAAGGGATGGTAAAACCATGTATCTTTTCCGTGTTCAGGACACTTTGATTTTTGATATTTTAAACCAGATTAGATTTACAAGACCGGTTTATTTCTCTACAACCGTAGGACCTGACGTATTTTGCGGCTTGGATAAATTCTTCCGTTATGAAGGAATGGCTATCAGAATTTGTCCGGTTGAACAAAGGTCAACTGCAGGTGAGGTAATCAATCCCGATATTATGGAAAAGACACTTATCAATGTTGACAATAGTGATAATTATCATAAAGAACCCAATTATGGATTCAAGTACAGGAACCTTAATAACATTAATGTATTTTATGATGAAGTGCATCGCAGGCTGATTCCGAATTACCGGCAATTGTTTATTTCTTATGCTGGGTACTATTTGACTGACGGTAAAAATCCTCAAAAGACCGTCGGTATACTCGATACAATGAATAAATATATTTCGACAACTCAATTCCCCCTGACTTACGACTATGTTTACAGAATATCCAAATTATATAATGATGCCGGTGCGAAGGAACAGGCATCCAAATATGCATTGCAGGGGATACAAACATGCGATGAGTTAATAAAAAATCCTCATTTGAATCCCGATTTGGAAAAGTATGAAATCATCGGAAAATATTTTGGACCTTTCAGAATTTCGGCAATGCTTTTTGAAATTTTGGGTGATTATAAATCTGCTGCAGACAGATTAAAGCAACTACATGAAAGAACTGTACAGATTTTCACTCAAATAAAGGATAATCCTCAATACCAGGAAGAAGCACAGAAAATGCAATACAATATTGTTGATTTGCAGGCGATGATAAATGACTATACACTCGATGGACTGGTTCAGGCAGGAGATTTAAACGGAGCAATAAAATCCGCGAAGGAAATGATAGTAAAATATAATGATACTACAAGCCAGGTAATGATTTATTTAAAAAGATATGTTGAAATAAAGTTGAAAGAGCTCGAAGCAAAACGAGATTCCTCAATAGCAAGGAGATAATAGTATTTATATTATTATTAATTTGTAATTATAGTAAAGCCGGTTCATAGGTCTAACATACTTAGCCGGCTTTTTTTATTAAATATTATTATATTATTTATTTTATATACATTAAGATATAGTTTATCTCCTGATATTTTGGAACAAATGCTGTACAAAACTATTTTTTAAAAAATAATAAGATATTTTATAGACTTATATTTCCTTTTTTCCTAACTTTTTATTACATTACATTTGTCTATAATTCCAATACTATAATCCTATATTTTTATTAAAGGTAAAAAAAATGGAAATCAAAAAAGTGTTAGTTCTTGGTGCCGGTACAATGGGCAACGGCATTGCTCATGTTTTCGGACAAAAAGGCTATGATGTAGTTCTTTGCGATGCTTTCGAAGAGGCTTTGAAAAAAGGCATTTCAACAATCGAAGGCAATCTGAGCCGCCAATTGAAAAAAGAAAAAATCACTGAAGCCGACATGAAATTTACTCTTGACCACATCCATGGTACAACTGACTTTACAACAGGTAAAGATGCTGATTTAGTGATTGAAGCCGTAACCGAAAAAAAAGATTTGAAATTCAAAATTTTCAAGGAACTCGACAGCGTTATTAAAAAGGAAGCAATCCTTGGCTCTAATACTTCTACGATTTCAATTACCGAAATCGGAGCCCAGACGAGCCGTCCTGCCCAGGTAATAGGAATGCACTTTATGAATCCGGTACCTATGATGCAGTTGGTAGAAATTATCCGGGGAATTGCAACAAGTGATGAAACCTATAATACCGTAAAATCATTAGCAGAGAAATTAGATAAAATTCCGGTTCTTGCGAATGATTATCCGGGCTTTATAGCTAACAGGATTCTTATGCCTTTTATTAATGAGGCTATATTTGCTTTGATGGAAAGTGTCGGTACCGCGGATGCTATTGATGAGGTAGCCAAATTAGGCTTGGCTCATCCGATGGGACCACTGACACTTGCGGATTTGATAGGTTTGGACACTGTTCTTGCAATCTTAA
>JBEKWK010000266.1:0-5139 GCA_049513175.1 FCB group bacterium | reverse complement strand
TCAGAAATAATATTTGTATGAATTTCTATACCATACATATCCGGAAAAGTTTTACCGGAAGCATTTTCATTTAAAGGAGTAAAATATTTATCATAAAAAATGAATTTCTCCTTCAAAGGGTCTGATGCACTCAAAAGTAATATTTTATCCTTAAACAAATTCTTGTCAATCTCATTATTTATAATAGTTTCCGGTTCGGAAACAAAATAAAATTTGTCAAATTTACCTCTGAAATTAATTATTTCTTCCTCGTTATTTCTATTAAATAAATAGGCTGCACACTCCGGTTTGAATATTTTAGCTATTTGAACTGAGAAAGGAAGATAAATAGAATCTCCTACTTTTACTTTGGGGAAAAAATGCCTTATAGTCTCGACGTTTTCTCTGTCATTTAACAACAAATTTGAAAAACCTTGTATCGCAAATTTGCTGAATAATTTATCAGAATAAATCAATGAATCATATTTTTGAGTTCGGGGATTGTAGATAAATTTATTTGCCAAAACAAGATTTTTTGTTTGGGATAATGCATTAGCCAGCTTTAAATCAGACGAATCATTACCGGATGGTTTTAGGATTCTATCTATACCAACAACTTTAGGTTTATTTTCATTTATAGATGATATTAAATTCGCTAAATCTTCATTTGATAAATCTGTGATATTTATCATTACAATATTTGTATCAGCAAGAACTTCCCCGGGTACCCTCATTACCTGGTAATTTATATCAGTTATTTCAAAATCCGATAAGGCATTATAAAATGGTAACAGGAAACTGAATTTTGTAAATATGAACGAAAAAAACAACAATGCTATAAATACTAATGTAGTACTTATCAATCCGTCAAGGTTCAATAATTTTTTATATAATTTCATTGTTTTTCTATGTTATTTGGTCCGTCTTCTAAAATTAAATTCTTTTTCTTTTTCTTATTAAAAAATTTCTTTTTAATGAATTTATAAGCGTCAATGGATAGTGGTTTTAATGAACCATGGTACGATTCAGAAATCATTTCAGTAATCATAAATATAATCACACCTTCCTGAACACTGAGAATAAAATTAAATTCTAATAAACATACTACTATTATAGACATCAGTAAAGCCATTGATACAAATAAAGCAACTAAACTTGCACTTTCATACCATTCCCCCGTAGTTTCACGCATTATAGTAAACAAGGTCATTATTCCGAATGCTATTAATACAATTAATAGTATTCTAACCCATAACGGTATGGTATTTATATAATCTTCGCTTAAAATCATGCTTATTATATTTGCATGTATTACAACTCCATACATATCAGGAAAGGTTTTTCCTATATACTGTAGATTCATTGGTGTATAGAAAACATCCTCATTGACAAGAGTTGAAGTATCAGGACCTAAGAATCCCATTAATATTATTTTACCTTTCATCCAGTCAAGACTATCCTGTTTTAAAAAAACATCATTTATATCAAGAATTCTATATTTATTTATATTCCTTCTGAAATTTATAGTTTCAACTTCATTATTTCTTTTTAGGAATTTATCAACTGATTTTGAGTTGAAAAGTTGTGCAATTTTCACACTGAAAGCTAGCTCGGTTTCATTCCCATGTTTTTCTATAGGGCTAAATACCCTCGTGGTTTTAAATTCTTCTTCACCAATTATAAAGTTTGCAAAGCCGGTGTTTGCATATTTCAGGAATTCGGGATTCGGTAAGCTTATGGAATCAAAATTCTTTTTATCTTCATTATATTCTAATTTGCTGACCATCACCAAGTTTTTTACATTTGATAGAGCCATGGCGAGTGGAATATCCTGTTCGGGGGGCTTTGTTTTAAAAAATTGCACATCAATGCCAATCACTTTTGGGTCATAACGATTAAGAATATTGATTTGTTCTGCGATTTGTTTCCTTTGAAGATATCCGATATTAACAATAACAATATTGGTGTCAACAGGTACGGCATTTATATTTCTGATTCTGGAAAATACCATATCCGTGACTTGTAAGTCCTGTACAGTGTTTTGTAGTTGATTTAGCCAGTCTGCATTGTAGATTTGAGGTAAAAAAAACAGGAAAACCAAAGCAATTGCCGCAGTAATGAAATTATCTATTTTAAAAATATATTTCATATTTGATTAGTTAGTCAATAAAAATAATCTCAATTATGAATATTATAATACAGCTCAAAGCAAAATAAAGCATACATATTTACAAAATATTTTCTTGTTTTGCAAGAATAAATATCTAAATTTACCAATATGACTGAAAAATGGGAATTACTAACAGGAAAAAACTGATATTTCAGAGAAAAAGTCGAAAAATAAAACCGTCATCAGGATAAAATATTTTGGTAATTTGAAAAAGCATTATTAATACTATTTTATTTTTTTTAGAACAGTTTCATAAAAATAATTGGAAAGGTAATACATGTCAGACCACATTCCAAATAGAGATGAAGCACTTGAGTTGCTTTTAAAATATAATCAGACTGAATCATTATTAAATCATGCTAAATCTGTAGAAGCCGTTATGAAGTATATCGCCAAAAAAAAAGGCGAAGATGAAAATAAATGGGGTATCATAGGTCTTGTACATGATTTGGATTATGAGAAATACCCTGAACAACATTGTAAAATGACAGAAAAGATTCTTCAGGAATCAGGCTGGAACGAAGAGTATATCAGGGCAATTTTAGCTCATGGCTGGGGAACCTGTACTGATGTTGAACCTAAATCAGAATTGGAAAAGACTCTTTTCGCCATAGATGAATTAACCGGCTTGGTAACAGCCTGCGCCCTTGTCCGACCTTCGAAAAGTGTTAAAGACCTTGAAGTAAAATCCGTAAAAAAGAAATGGAATCAAAAAGCTTTTGCCGCCGGAGCCAGCAGAGAAATTATAGAAAAGGGTGCTGGTATGCTTGGCATATCCCTCGATGAATTGATTGGTCTTACAATTGAAGGTATGAGAGTAATCGCAGATGAGATAGGCTTATAAGATAATTCCGAAAAACTTAACAAAACAATTATACATTGTGGATAAAAATATAAATTCTGCTTTTAAAATTTAGGTAAATTTGTAAAATATATTGTTTAATAATAATATTTGAGCTATGAAAAATATTTTAAGCTTTCTTGTTTTACTGACTTTATTAATTTATTCGTCCGTTAATGCAGATGACGAAATTTTAAAAATCCCACTTAATGTCGGTTTTTATGGGAATTTGAATTTCAATATGCATACCCCATCTTTTATTGACTCATTAAATCGTCCCGTAAATTTTAATGAAAATAAAACAAGTATTGGTTTATCAGGCGGTATTATAGGGAATTTTCCTATCAGCGATTATATTACATTTTCAGGCAGACTTGGATATAACGGGATGAGTGGTGATATTTCTAAAACCCTGAATATACCATCTGATATAACTACAAATTATACCTTATCAGCAAGTTTACATTATTTAGAACTATCTCCAATGCTTGAGTTTCAAAACTTACTGCCTATTAGAAATATTTTTTTTATTGCAGGACTTGAATTTGATATTCCAATAAGTGCCAAATATTCAATAACAGAAAATCAAACTTCTCCTTCAATTAATAATACCACACGCATCAGTAGTACTGAAATCCCTGATTGGACTATGCGGGCGGCTCTGGCATTAGGTGCAGGTTATTTCTTACCATTATCAGAAAAAATATTTCTTTCACCGGAAATAACATATAGAATACCTTTTACCGGAGTTTCAAAAAATGCAAGTTTTAAAACCTGGGATATTTCTCAATTGAGATTAGGTGTCTCTTTAACATTTGCATTTTCTCCTTTGCCGGTTGAGAAACCGAAAGAATTACAAAAACTTTCGGATTTACAAATTGGATTTAAGGAAATAAGATATTATGATAAGGATGGGAATCACCACCCATTAACAAATATCAGGGTTGAGGATATACAATACACTGAATTGTTCCCTATAATTCCATACATATTTTGCGAGGAAAATTCCCCGTCGCCTTCAAATAAGCTTCAGATTATGAGAACAGGCTCTGATAAAGGAGAATTTACTTTGGAATCATTGGAACCTGATGCAATGAAAATTAATACCAGAACGCTTGATATTGTTGGAAAAAGGATGCAGGGCTTGCAAAATACAGAATTGACAATTACAGGAACCATTGACACTAAAAATGAAAAAACAGACAAAGATTTATCACGAAAGAGAGCTGAGTTTGCCCGTGATTACCTTGTAAAAACATATAAGATAAATCCTGAAAAAATAAATATCAGATTAGGCGGACTACCCGAAAAGCCATCAACATTATCAGTTCCTGAAGGTGCCGAGGAAAATCGAAGAACAGAGATTTCAAGTACAAATAAAAATTTACTTGAACCAATATTAATGAAAAAAGATAATCAGTCTTTTGCCGAACCCAACTTAATCGAATTTGTTCCCTACATTAAATCTACAGATTCAGTTATTTCCTGGCAGGTTGATATAACACAATCAGACCAAAATCTAAGAACTTTCAAAGGAAGCGGAGAAGCACCACCTCTGCAATTCGTGATAATACCAAATGAACTGAAAAACAGCCAGATTCCTATAGATTATAATTTCATGGCATCAAATTCCAAAGGAATAAGCAAAAGAGTTTCCGGGTCTATTCCTGTTGACTATTTTTCGACGACAAGAAAAAAATCAGAAGACCAACCTGATAAGACTATTTCAAAATATAGCCTGATTCTGTTTGATTTTGATAAAGCCGATGTTTCATCCGAAGATATGAAAATCATAGATGAATATATAATCCCGGATATAAAATTTAATTCTTCAATCAAAATATATGGATTTACCGATAGAATCGGAGATGAGATTTATAACAAGAAATTAGCAGGACGCAGAGCCGAAGCCGTACAACTTATTCTACAAAACAAGGTAAAAAATAATAAAATTGAAGCATTCGGAGTTGGGGAAAATGAAATGATGTTTGATAATAACAGTCCGATTGGAAGACAATTATCACGAACGGTACAGATTTATGTAATTACTCCAAAATAAATTTATCTGGAATAATTATTACAAATAAAAAAGAATTGAAACGTCTTAGCTTCAAACTTTATTATAAACTAAGTAGACTTTAAGGTATTG
>JBEKWK010000265.1:0-5140 GCA_049513175.1 FCB group bacterium | reverse complement strand
AAGCCGGGAAATCCATCCAGGCATTTGATGCGAACGCTTCATTGCCGTACATATAGAATTTATCATCTATAAGGGCATAAGGTCGTACGGATATTATTTTATTTCTGAAATTGTGGTCTTTAATCAGATAATTCCTGAGCATCTCCAATTCAGTTTTTTTAATGGCAGGCAAATTGAAAAGGTCAATTCTACCAACAGCAATATCTACATCAGATGGAATAACACCTTCATCGAATTTGCCGTCGCCGGGAATATTTTTATTTTCCGGTCGTATTGCCCTTTTATCATTTACCAATGAATCATGCCAAATTCCGTCAATTTCTCCGTAATACAGGTCTGCCGCCCATGCACCGTGATGGTCAGGTTCATGTTCGTCAACACATATATCGCCAGAGTATGGAACAGCTATCCTCCCGAAAAGAATAATAGATTTAATCGTATCCTTATAAATTTTATATTCATCTAAAATGATTTTCTTTATAAATTGAACCGCTTCACCATTATATTGTTCCGTTCTCGGTACATCCCTGCGAATTACCTGCCAGCCGTCACCGATTAAGTCCAGTTGGTATCTGTCTAATTCATCTTTTAATTGAGAAGAAACGGTTTCATCAACAAGAAGTAAAGTCATTCCCCTGTAATCTTCATCAGGCAAATTTATACCTGCATAAATGTATGAAAAAGCATCAAAAGGGGCTGTTTTTCTTTTGAATTTATATTCATAACCAATTGTAACCGAAATATTCGAATCAATAAAACCGGTTGCGTTACTATCTAATAATGCATATTCAGTGCCCCAATCGTTTTGAGTTTTGGATTTTCTCCAAACCGAATATTCCACAGCGTTTGTGTCCCCTTGCCAGGTAAAAATAATTCTTGGTGAAGGAATTGAATCAATTCTAGTATCTATTATTATTGCATGGTCTTTTGTATTTTCAGAGCGAAGAACAAGGACTCCACTTGCTATTAATGCTACAATAACAATACAAAAATGGACTATTTTTTTTAGTATCAATTTCACAAAACAATGTTTTACAATTAATTAAATATAATATATATTTTAAACTAATGAAATGTAATTTTATTGTGAACTTTAAAACTTAGATTCATATTCAATTTATAAATTAATTAAACATTATATAGTAATTCCAATAAATAAAAATTCAAATATTATATCAAAGAAAATTCTTAATTTAGCCGTGAATTTAGAGTCAATTTTTATAAATAAGTTAAAATGAAAAAGAAGCCGCTCGCAAACTTGTTTTCTTACGAAAGATTCTCTATCGTCCTTATTTGGATAGGTTCGATTGTGATAGTCCTTTTTCTTACATTGCTTACTCTTGACATGCTGGTCTTCAAATGGCTTTCTCCAGACCAGGACGCAAGGCTTGGAAACATGGGACAGCTTCTCGAAGGCACCGTAGGAGGCATATGGGCTTTGGCAGGTGTTCTCCTTGTGTTCGAAGCTTTGAAATTCCAAAGATTGGAGTTGAAATCCCAGAGGCATGAATTCGAGCTTAACAGGCAGGAAATTGTCGAGCAGACTCAACTCCTCAGGGCGCAGAATCAAACTATGTTCCTGCAGACTTTTGAAAGCACCTTTTTCAATCTTTTGAATTTGCACGATGAAATCGTAGATTCGATACATCTCGAAATTATTACTCATAACGATAAAGTTCCAATCCAATCAAGTTTAGGTGGAAGAAAATGTTTTGTCGAATTTTATAATATATTTAAGCACATCTATTATGAAAATATTGATTTAACAGGACTTGCATCTCCTTCCATTAATGAAATGCGGGAATTGATTAATGAATCCTATTCCACATTCTATTCTAAACATCAGGATGATTTGGGTCATTACCTTAGGAATATTCATAATATCGTCGCTTATGTTGATAAAAGCGAGTTTAAAAACAAAATATTTTACATAAACCTCGTTCACGACCATCTTTCTAACTTTGAATTAGTCCTTCTGTTTTATTATTGCATATCCGAAGAAGGTGTAAAGCTGAAACCTTTTATTGAAAAATATCATATATTGGAAAATATCCCTACAGATGAACTCTTAGACCGCAGGCACAAAGATTTATTCAGCATGTCGGCTTTCTAATAATCAATTCCGCTTAATCTACCTTTTCCGTTTCCTTTTCGCTTTGCCCCGGCAGGAACAGCGTCCGACACGGAATAAATTAAATTAGCTATATATGCGAAAGCATCAACCTGGTCGTCATGCCTGCCGTTGGGAAACGAAAGCAGTTCCTCCTCGAAAGCCGTTAGCCAGAAAGCATCTTCTTTAAAGTACACATCTCCGCATTCCACTCTTGCCGCAATTGGTAAGGCACGCGTCAGCTTTTTATTATCCGGCATTATTGGTTTTACAGGCAAACCTTTGCTGCTTGCTATCTGTACAAGTGTAGTTTGGTATTGCCCGCTTTCTATGCCAATAGTGCCGGGTCTCCATCTTTCGAAAGTATCCTGAATCATATTTATATGCTGTGCTCCTTCAATATGTACCCTCTCTACATTGAGAATCAATATTTTATTGTCCGGGGCGATGCAGAAAACTAAAATTACAGTATAATCGGCAGTTTCTTTTTTAGATACAGCCAAATCCATTATAGCAAACACAGAACAGTCCTCAATCTTTACAATTTTTTGCGGAATTGAATCCGTACTTCTGTTTTTAAGGTAGTAGAAATTGGCATCCTGTGAAAAATATTTGAAATTGATTCTCTTAAATATACCGGCACCTTTTGGAGTAGGGCTTTGCTGATACAGAGCCGAAAACCAATATGAGCCGATGGTATTTCTGACTGCATTCAGTTTTTGCACCGGAAAACGCATTTCCCAAAGTGCTTCTCCGGGCTTTCTGCCGAGATAGTCATTTTCCTCTGCGATTGCCGGTAGAGAAAGTATATTCCATTTATCATTTTCAATTTCCTCACAATCAAGGTCATCTTCCTTTTTATTTAATTGAATGAGTCTTCCGCACAAGTCGTCTTCATGCCAGCGTGTCATGATAATAATGATTATTCCATCAGGTTCCAGCCTTGTATATGCCGTCGAGATGAACCATTCCCAGACATTATCACGCATTAGTTCGGAATTAGCCTCCTTATCGTTTTTTACCGGGTCGTCAATCAGAAGAAGGTCGGCACCCATGCCCGTTATCGGTCCGCCTGCACCTGCCGTACTCATTCCGCCTGTATGTTCCAGCAAATCGAATCTTTCAGCAGAAGAAGACTTAGGGTCAAGCTTTATATCAAATACTTTCTCACCATACTCTTTCAGAAGGCTTCTGACCTTTCTTCCCCATGAAGCGGCAAAACGGGCTTCGTAAGAGGTAAGAATAATACGTTGTTCGGGAAAAGTCCCAAGGTACCAGAAAGGAAAATATTTCGAGATAAGCTCGGATTTCCCGTGCCTCGGCGGCATATTTACGATAACCCGCTTCTGCTTACGCTTTGAGGCATTGACAAGTATTTTGTCAATTTCACCAATATGCCGGGGAGTCTTGTACTTTCCCTTTGTCAGCCAGGTTGCAAGTGCGGCAGGCGAGGATTTGTCTATCACTATATTGCTTTCTTTTTTCATTTTACTCCATTTTTAAAATAATTATTAGTTGTCAAGTAAATAATTAAAAATTTAAAATTAAGAATTAAGAATTGTGGTTAAACTTTATGAACATTACAAACCTTACACCGTACAGGCAGAACGCTGTTCTGTCACTACCAGCACCCGCCAACACCCGCCAATTTCAACTTGCCGAGTCCCTCTGCAATTATTTTAGAACAAAGAACTTAATTTGTGCTCACCGCCAAATCCTCCAAAAAAAGTGATTTTTTTCAGTTTTTGACTAATTATTTTTTTAATCTTATCTTAAGTTCATTAAATAATGAATTCAATAGACACTAGTTTTAGCTTTGTGACCTTTGTGAAACACTTTTTGTATTTTGTGTTAAAAGGTTTACAATTAAGAAATTTAACACAAAGAACACCAAGAATAAGACTCAAAGTGCACAAAGAATTAAATACATTCCGCCGCTTATCAAAGAACATTCACTGCAAAAATAAACAGAAGGTTTTAAACAATTTATTCAACCGTTTTTTAATTATTTTTTCAATAGTTTTTTCAACCGTTTTTTCAATAGTTTTTTCAACGCTTTTTTCAACCGTTTAAAAAAATATTTAATTGCCGGAGGGGAAGATTATGAATGGGGGCGGGGAACAGGGAGCAGGTGTCGGGGATTGGGTGTTAGGGGATGGTGAAAAATAGTAAAACGAAATTTATTTCGTTATCTTGTTAAAATATCCAAATTATCATTGCCGTTAGATTTATCTGACGGACTGGTTTTATTTATTTAGGGCTTTAGCCCAACACATCAGAGGCGAAGCGTGCTGAAGAAGCATTTTAACACAAAGTGCACTAAGAATAAGACACAAAGGAAGCACAAAGAAAATTTTACTCGAGGCTCGCAAAGTATGCTAAGCAAAATAAGTTTATAAAGTTCGTAAAGTTTATAAAGTTTCTAAAGTAAGGTTCAATCCCGATGGGATTGTGAAGAGACTGCGGGATTCACATGTTACAAACGTTCAATATCTACGATATTGTTCCTGAAAAAAATCAACTTCGTAGAAGTTGTATGTTTGTAACAAGGCAACCATTAAGAGTCTCACAACTCCGTCAGATGTTGAACGTGATAGAACATAAAACATAGAAATAGAAGTAGAAATGGATTAACTTTGTTTAACCTGTTACTTCACTATGTTCAAAATGAATATTTTTTACTTACAATTGATTACTGTCAATGTCTCTTTTTTTTCAATTCGTAATTATTAATTCTTAATTCGTAATTAAAAAGAGGGCGTCTGTTCTACTGAAAAATAAATTTTGTTTTTTGGATTAATTTATTTACTTTTGGTAGGTAATATATTCAGGAAATATTGTATATAATAATTAAAGATACGACGACAAATAAATTCTATTGAATGACAGATTGGCACACGAGTTTCATTGAAATAAAAAGTAAACTTAACAAGGTGTTAAAATGAAAAAAATCCTCTTACTTGCTTTTCTTCTAATAATTAGTTCTTCAAATATTTTTTCACAGTGGGAGCCGTGTAATAACGGATTTTA
>JBEKWK010000264.1:0-5150 GCA_049513175.1 FCB group bacterium | reverse complement strand
ACTATTCAATGCAGTTTCGATATTATCTACAATTTCCAGGGCAATTGCGTCCGGTTCCGGGAGATTATCGAGGTCGCCGAGGCTATCGCCCTTCAGCCAGAATATATCGAGATTGCTTTTATCCCGTGCGATAAGCTCTTCATATGTAAATTTTCTGAATTGCTCCGTTTCTTTTCGTTTAAAGGGGTTTTCCGGGTTGTAGCATTTTACAAAATCCTGCAAATCTTCATATTGCATCTGCCTTGTCTTCAAAGTGAAGTGCTGATTCGTCCTCAAATCGTAAATCCACAGTTCTTTTGTCCATGCTGTTTTTCTTGCAGGCTTGTTATTGAAGAATATTACAATCGCTTTTACACACCCTTATGAACAATATATTTTATTATAATAATTTTTTATTATTTTACTACTTCACCATTCCAAAACACTTTATTATTATTTCAGAATAATCAGTATTCGTTGATTTGATATTTATTGAACCGTTGAATGTGCCTGATTGAACAGGTGTTGATTTTGCCGAAAGTTCAAACTCTTCTCCCGGTTTAAGTACTATATCCCCTTTGGCACTTATTGATATTAAATCAGGTGGCGTTACTGTGAAGCCGAAGAAGGTTACCGGTAATTGTGTATTGTTTTTAATAATGACGCTTGTTGTTGATTCCTTTCCGATTTCCATTTCACCAAAAGAAAGAAACTGTCCGGGAATTATATCTATAGGATAAAAAATATTTGCATTCAGGTTAATGATTTTTTCCTTATTTACGGGGTCATTCGAAGTAATCTTTATTGTTTTCGAGAATCGTCCATGGGCGCCCGTTATTCTGACTGTTATCGGTAAAGTTGCAATGTCTCCGGGTTCCAGTTCTTTTTTATCAATCTCCGCTGTGGTACATCCGCAGGCAGGTTTGACTTCACTAATGATTAGCTTTTGATTTCCTGAGTTTTTAATCTTGAGTTCTGTTTTAAGTGAGTCTTGTTTGGATGATACTTTTTTCCAATCATAAGAATCACCGCCTACTATTTCGAGTTTTGGCTGGGCATTTGCAATAGCCATTATCATTAAAATGAATACTGCTGTAAAAATCAAACCACGAACCATATTTCCACCTTAATAGATTTTTAGAATTATTTTTCTTAATACAATTTATTATACTATACAAAAATATAAAATATCTTGCTTCAATTTACTATGGCATATAAACTATCTCTCCCGATTTTATCTCTGTTCCACACTGCAATTTATAATAATAAATTCCCGATGGTAAGCCTGTTGGATTAAACTCGAAATGATAATTGCCCTGACCGAGGAATGAATTACAAAGCCTTCCTGCACAATTCCCAAGTACATCATAAATTAACAATGTAGTATAATTAGCACTGTTCAAAGTCATAGCAAAATTTACCTTCTCTTTCGCAGGCTGGGGATAGATTTTCAATTCAAAATTATTTGCCAATGTTTCATTCACCCCATCGGGTAAATTAGCCTTATAAACATTTCTTAACGTTCCGGTGTATAAAATATCATCACTGCTCAAAGCAAAACAATAAGTATTCAAATCCAACTCATTCAATCCCGCACTAAAATCTTTCCAACTCGCACCGTTATCAATCGAACGGAATATCCCGCTTGATGTGGCGGCAAATAAATATCCGGTCTTTGAGACTATAAGCGACCTGACTAAATTTGCATTTAAAGTGGTTTTATTCCAATTATTGCCGTTGTCCGTCGAAATATAAGCTCCATCTGTGGCTCCGGCATATAGGTTCCCCGATTTATCGGATATAATAGAATAGACAATCACTCCGCTTATTCCTACTACACTCCATTTTTTCCCGCCATTCGTTGACTTGTATAAGCCGTTGTGGTCTGTGCCTGCGTATAAATCACCGTTGCCTGCGACAAAGATTGAATGTATATCATTGCCGGCAGGTCCTATGTCACTCCATGTGGCACCGTTATCTGCGGACATAAATATAGTCCCCAGAAACCATGTCCCTGCATATATATTTCCGTTATTGCCGATATATACATTCAGCACACTTTTATTGGTCATGCCGGTGTCTGATTCATTCCATGAATTTCCATCGTCAGTCGTAGTATAAATGCCGCTGCCGTTCAAGCCGGCATAAGCTTTACCCTTTGAATCATAAACAATGCATTTCGCCAGCTTATTTGGCAAGCCGGAATTAACCGATGTCCACCCTGTCCCCTGCGATGTTGAACGAAAAACACCTATGCCGTCAACTGCGGCGAGCATATTCCCATTAACAGGGTTTATTGCAAGCGATATCACATAGCCGTTTGCAACGGAATCTGTCTTCACCCAATTTTGTGCTGACAGTTTAACTGACAGAAAGTTTGCCGCAATCAATAATAATACTAGTACATTTTTTTTCATAATTTTTCCTTTATTTAAGTTAGATTACCTCACCCCGACCCTCTCCAAAGGAGAGGGAGAAAGCAACTTTTCCTCTCCAAAGGAGAGGGAGACATTTTGCTCTGTTTAGTATATAATACAACTGCCGTGCCAGAAATTCACCTCACCCCGACCCTCTCCAAAGGAGAGGGAGAAAGCAACGGGAGACAATTTAATTCGTAATTCGTAATTTTTAATTAGTAATTAATTTAATCTCCACTCTCCTGTTTTTTGCTCTGCCGGCTTCAGTGGAGTTATCGGCGACGGGGAATAATGCCCCGTGACCTGTCCAAAGCAGGCGGCTCTTCGGTATAGTTTTGCGGATGAGATAGGTTACTACCTCGTCTGCACGGAGTTTCGAGATGCGCATATTCTCCTCCATTGTACCGAAGTTATCGCTATGCCCGTCCACCTGCAGGCGGCAGTCCGTATGCGATTTCATATATGTAATTATTTTATCGAGCTGTCTTTGCTGGTTGAAAGTCAAAGTTGTACCCTTGTCGCCGCTGAAATATAATACATAATTATTATCCCCGGGTTTGAATTGTTGCAGCGGGATTGCCTTCTCCTTCCCCTTTTCATTCCCAAGCTGGTGCTTGGGAACGAGAGATGTATCCTGCTTCTTCACAACCTTGTTCCCAAGCTCCTGCGGCTTTTGTACCTTGTTCCCAAGCTCCTGCTTGGGAACACTATCTTTCTTCTCTTTCCCAAACTCCTGCCTGAAAAAGTCCTTCTTTTCTTTCTCGATAACAGGCACCTGCTTCTTCTCCACTGTATCCTTCTTCTCTTTCCCAATACCCGTTCCCCGATTCCCGATTCCCGACACCTGCTTCTCATGTTCCGGAGCATTCGGCGGCTTTGCAGGTTCGGCGGTTTCATAGGCATTTTTGCCGAATAGCTCGAAATTCAAATCCTCGACTATATCGCCGTTGCGGGAGCTTTTTATAGAGAAATATTTTACCGTGTCTTTTTGCACGACATCCAGAATAGCACATTGCAGTGAATCCACCCACGCCTTATAATCCCCGGGCATAAGTCCCGCCTTATAAAAACTGCCGTCGCTGAAAACCGGCTGTGTTTCGTGGTATGTGCCGTCCGTTCTCATTATATGCACTTTGACGCCTGCCTGCCCTGTTTTCTTGCCGCCGACTACCCTGTAAACATCACCCTCGATTATTCCCGTTACATACACAGGTATATCAATCGGCTTAATTACATTCGGGTCGGCGATGAATGAAAAATCCGTGTATTTCAGCACCCAGTTGGGATTTTTAATTGATTTCGGATTTATCGTTACATTGTACCTTGCATAAGGTATCAGGTTATATGCGTATCTTATTGCCGATTTGCTCCGGTAATCTATGCTTGCGTTGTACATGGAAATAGAAACATCGGGTACTAAAAATTCGCCTTTATCATATTTACCGTTCCCGTTACTGTCAATAAAAATTCTAAATGCCGCCGCAGAATTACCAAAGTTTGCAGAGTAAGTCGGGTTCGCCACATCGAGACTCCATAGGTCAGAATCAAAGGCTATAATACCATCCAATTCCTGTGATGCAGAATAATTTTGTTTGGATTTAAAAGCATCTGTCGTACTTCTGAACAAAGAAAAGTCAACTCTTAAATTTAATTCAAAACTAAAATTTTTACCTAATGGACTATATCTCGGTGTCAACACAAGTAATAAATCACGTGAAAATACCTGGTTTAAAAGTAATCCAAAATATGCGAAATTTTTATTTGTTATATCATAATAAGATTCAAAAGAGATTTTAGATGAGCCGATAAATGCATTTGGATTTGATTTAATAAAAAACAAACCGGCTGAACCGAGGATACTATTTATTAAATTTGGATTTTTGAAATTTTTATCTGCAGAATAATTCATATTATAATTCAAATTCATCTGAAAAGGAAAAAATGTCAGGTATAGATTTGAATAAAAATTAGAATTAAAATTATCACCATAATTTTGAATCATATCCTGTACAGATAAAGATATTCCCGGTATGAATTGAGGTAAAGATGCAAATATTTCAGTTTCTGTTTTTATATTAGAAATATAAAATTGATTTGGCTTTGTATTCCATATATTTATAATCCTTAGAGAACCACCATTTATAGCCCAATAATTTAAAATAAATTTTGATAATTCATTATGAAAGTAATCGTAGGTAAAATATAGATTATTTGATAATTTCATGGAAAGTTCATCCCTGAAAAATTCTTTTTTATATAAATAATCGTGTGTATAATCGAAAGTATTTGTAAGCCAGTTAGTTAATCCGAGGGATAATTTTGCATTTTCGATTTTGGTATTATAATATGGATTAACACCGGCGTTTATAGAATATTTAATTTCACCGGGCTTTAAAAATTCATAAGGAATTTGAATTAAATTCCTATTGGAATAAAATTCGCCGTTCTTTCCATAAAATTTTAATTCATAATTCGAAGCACCATAATTAACAGGAATTTCAAATTCATAATATCCTTCGGCATCGGTTACCATTTGTTTAATTAAACTGCCATTTTGATAAAGCTCAACAGACCAGCCGGGGGAAATTTTATCACGTATTTTATATGTTCCATAAGTCAATGGAATCTGTGTTAATTCATTCGATATTTGAAACCCTTTAAAATATAAATTTGGAATAAAAGTAACACGGTAGCCGCCTGTATATTGAGTTCCGGCAGTAAATTGTGTGAGATAGGGATTGTCGCTTATAAAAT
>JBEKWK010000263.1:0-5155 GCA_049513175.1 FCB group bacterium | reverse complement strand
TTTGGATGGCGAATCTTTACCGATTCCTTTTGTAATTTTCGAGCAGTCAAAGGATGATATTATAATTATCTTTACATTATCTCCGTCATTCCTGACAATAATATTTAAATTACCGACAACATCGACATAATTATTCGAATAATTATCCTGGGTACAATTGACATACTTTTTTCCAATTTTATTGTCTAAATCTATTTTGCAAGTGATTAATCCCGACTCTTTGTTTGTAATATTCAGTTCTACGTTTTTCAATATCATTGTCTGAATTAATTTATTCCATGTCTCATCATATGTGCTATGAACTAGTATTGTAGTGTCATAATAATTTGATTCCACCAAACTATATGCCAAACTTGATTGAATGGCAAATACCATAATAAACAAGATTAATTTTTTCATTTTTTGTACCTCTTTTATAAAATCTATATATTAAGTTAAAATATTTTTTTTTAATTATTGAAAATTAAGTTTATATTAAAATTGAAATAATGTACTACCCGACCGCAATCTATGGGTAACAATTAAGTGTATTTTAATGATAACGATAAGATGCAGGTCATTAAATCCAAAGTTTTTTGATTAAAATCTGCAAAGCATAGCGAGAATAATTCGCGTTTCCGCTTTTACCAGGTCAGGTGTCCATCCCGCAGGTATAGGTGTAGTTGTATAGCCATCGGGTGAAGTTACGCCGCCCGGACCGGCAAAATATGGTACACTCGATTCGCGATGAACAACTTCGATTCGCCACGTTAAGTTTTCTGTCGGCATCCAGTCTAACGAAGTCGAGCAGTCCCAGCCATGAAACTGGTCGCCCGGATTTTGTGTAAATGGGTGATAATCGTTCGGATCGGCATTGGCTGGTTGGTATGGACCTGCGTCACCTGTAGGTAAAAGAACAAGGTAGCGTCCCGGGTTGTTTATGAATCCGCCACCGATAGTCCAGCCTATATGGTCGTTTGCCATCCAGAGTCTGTGATAAATCATTCCACTGAGAAAGTATTGTGCGGGTCCACCTGGTCCATTGCTCAAGCCGCTAACACCGTCGCCCTGTTCGAAACCCAAATCTCCTGTAACTGAGAATGCACCACGATTTATAAAACTTCCCGTATGATTAAAGTAGCGTATCTCTAAACTATTATCTGTGTGAAAACGAATGCGTCCGGGATGGTCTTGTGTGTCGGTACCATAATAATTATTTGAGAGTACTTGTAACGCTTCTTCGGGTCTCCACAAAATCTGGCAGCCCAAACCCGGCATATTATTAAATTTTGCATACGATTGCCAGCCGTTAATGAGCCACAGTTCTATTTTCAAATGGTCTGTCGGGAAAGTTTGTACCCTAACTCCATTGAAAAACCAAGGTGTATTATCTGATGTAAATGATGGCTGGTAAGCCCAGTTTTCAGCATTGTAATAGGAGAAAAGTCCTACATAAGACATAAAAATACCTGCGTCTACATTAATTCCATGCCATACGTCAAAGTGATAGCCGCCATACGCTTCGCTAAAGTACCTGTATGCTGAAGTAAGGTCGTATTCACCGTGGTTTACACTGAAATCATTACGGGGTACTACCGTTGCACGTGTACCTAATTGGAGTAATATCCTGCCACGAACATTATCATAGTGAAAATCACCACCGAAAGCAGCCAAAGAAACCTCGAACTCATTATCGCGGGCAAGAGCAGTCGACCCGACTACAGTATGGTCAATAGGATGGCGGTTCGAAGCAGTATAATTTGCATCGAGAAGAAATTCTCCGGTGAAATACTTGCTGTCTAATAGTGAAGTATGCCTTCGGTCATTACCGTTAAGCCATGTGAAGTCACCAAAAGCGAATGGCTCACTTGCCGGCTGTTCTGTTGTTGTTGTAACTGTATTATCTTGACTCAATAAACTTGCCAATTGTAATGTATCCTTTTGTGTTTTGATACTGTCGAGCAAAGTTAAATCTGCTTTGGTAGATGGAATATTTGAACTATTATTAGTTTGTGATAATGCACAAGAATATATTAGAATGAATAAAACAAGAATAATTGTTTTCATTTATGAACCTTAAATTATTTTTAAAAAATTAATTATTAAATCAATTGCTTTTATTCCTATGAAAGGCACTATCAATCCGCCAACTCCATAAATCCATAGATTTCTTTTTAATACTGAGGCGGCTCCCATAGGGCGGTATGCAATACCTTTTAAAGCAAGTGGTATTAATGCAATGATTATTAAAGCATTAAATATAACCGCACTTAATATTGCACTTTCAGGAGTGGCAAGACCCATTAAATTTAAAACCGATAATGGTCCTTTTGCTCCGCCGATTGCATATAAAACTGAAAAAATTGCAGGAATAATCGCGAAATACTTTGCTATGTCATTTGCAATACTGAATGTAGTTAAAGCACCTCTTGTCATTAATAGCTGTTTCCCGATTTCAACTACCTCAATTAATTTTGTTGGGTTGCTGTCAAGGTCAACCATGTTGCCTGCTTCTCTTGCTGCTTGTGTTCCCGTATTCATTGCAATACCGACATCTGCCTGGGCTAAAGCTGGAGCGTCATTTGTCCCGTCTCCAATCATTCCGATTAAATGACCGTTTGCCTGTTCATCCCTTATTCTTT
This sequence comes from FCB group bacterium, assembly GCA_049513175.1. Taxonomy (GTDB): domain Bacteria; phylum Bacteroidota; class Ignavibacteria; order Kapaibacteriales; family UBA2268; genus JBEKWK01. The sequence continues at coordinate 2,534 of JBEKWK010000263.1, read as the reverse complement.
GTAATTTATCTTCCGGCTTTGCTTCTGCTATAAAATCATCTACTCCGGCTTCTGCGGCAATTGAAACGGCAGTCAGTGGATTATCACCAGTTATCATTATAGTTTTAATCCCCATTTTTCGTAATTGTTCAAATCGCTCTTTTATACCGCCTTTTACTATATCTTTCAAATGAATAACACCAAGAACATTGCCGTTTTCTGAGACTACCAATGGAGTAGAGCCTTGCTTAGCAACATCATCAACTATTTTTTCAATTTCAATAGGATAAGTTTTTCCAAGTGATTCAACATAATTCTTTATTGCCTCAGCAGCACCTTTCCTTATTGATTTTTCGGAATTGTTTCCGTTCATTTTTAAATCAACTCCGCTCATTCTCGTTTGTGCTGAAAAAGGTATGAATTTAGCTTCTTTTTCGGTTATGTTTATAGCTCTTAATCCATAGTTCTCTTTTGCAAGCACGACAATAGACCTGCCTTCAGGAGTTTCGTCGGCAAGGGATGATAATTGTGCCGCTTCTGCGAGCTTAACTACAGATACGTTTTTGATTGGTAAAAATGCAGTTGCCATCCTATTACCAAGTGTAATAGTACCTGTCTTATCGAGTAGTAGTACATCAATATCGCCGGCTGCTTCTACGGCTCTACCGCTTTTTGCGAGAACGTTTCTTCTTACGAGCCTGTCCATACCACTTATACCTATCGCACTCAATAGCCCGCCGATTGTGGTTGGTATCAGGCAGACAAGTAATGCAATTAAAATAGGAACGGTAACAGTAGAAGTTCCCTTGAATCCTGAAGCTATTTCACTATAAGTTGCATATGGTTTTAAAGTTACTACCGCCAACAAAAAGACAATTGATAAACCTGAAAGAAGTATTGTTAGGGCAATTTCATTAGGTGTTTTCTGCCTCCTGGCACCTTCTACAAGTGCAATCATTCTATCTAAAAAAGTATTACCCTGTTCCGATGTAATTTTTATAACTACTCTGTCGCTAATTACTTTTGTTCCTCCTGTTACGGCGCTTCTGTCACCACCGCTTTCACGGATAACCGGTGCTGATTCGCCTGTTATAGCCGATTCATCTACACTTGCAATTCCTTCTATTACATCACCGTCACCTGGTATAATATCACCAGTTTCGCAAACTACCCAATCTCCTAATTTTAACTCGGTAGCATTTACTTTTTCCTCTTTTTGATTAATTAATCTCCTTGCCATTGTATTTGTCTTTGTTTTTCGTAGCTCATCAGCCTGGGCTTTGCCTCTTCCTTCCGCAACCGCTTCGGCAAAATTTGCAAATAATACTGTGAACCAGAGCCAAATGGCTATTTGCATATTAAAACCTGAGAATTGGCCCCCGAACCAATTTCTGAAAAATATTACTGTAGTTAGAACGGCACCAACAAATACTAAAAACATAACAGGGTTTTTCAACTCGAGCATAGGATTCAGTTTTCTAAATGAATCTTTTACTGCTTCGATTAAAATATTCTTATCAAAAATTGATATTTTTTGTAATTTATTTGACATGTTTATATTCCTTATTTATTAAAATACTCTGCCTGCATTCATAAGCAAATGTTCGACTATCGGTCCTAATGACAATGCCAAAAAATGGGTCAAAGCTCCGACTATTATTACAACCGCAATGAGTAATGCAGAAAATAACACTGTATCTGTAGTAAAAGTTCCGGCAGAAAGTGGCGCAATTTTCTTTTTTACCAGGCTTCCTGCAATTGCCAGAACGGGAATGATTATGCCGAATCTACCTACTAACATTCCAATTCCTATCATAATATTCCAAAAATCAGTATTAGCATTTAACCCGGCAAAAGCACTTCCATTGTTGCCTGCCGCAGAGGAAAATGTATATAGAATTTCTGATAAGCCATGTGGTCCTGCATTATTAAGGCTACTTAAGCCAGGTTGAATAACGCAGGCAATTGCAGCAAATACTAATATTACAAAATTTGGTGCAAGAACAGCAAGCATCGCCATTTTCACTTCAAATGCCTGAATCTTTTTGCCAAGATATTCAGGTGTTCTTCCAACCATTAATCCTGCAATAAAGACCGTAAGAATTACAAATATGAGCATTCCGAATAATCCGGCACCTACACCTCCGAATATTATTTCTCCAAGCATTAAATTGAACATTGCAATCATACCTGTAAGGGGTGATAAGCTGTCGTGCATTGCATTCACAGAACCGTTTGAGGCGCTTGTCGTAGCATTTGCCCATAATACTGAATTTGTAATTCCGAATCTTGTTTCTTTTCCTTCCATTAATCCGGATATATGAAATACCGAATTATGTGAGTATTCGGCATATAAGGAAATTACAAGACAAACAATAAATAAAAACATCATAGCACCGAAAATTGTCCAGCCTTGTTTTGTCGAGCCGACCATTTTCCCGTAAGTATAGGTTAATGCAGCAGGTATTAATAAAATAGCAAACATTTCTAAAAAGTTTGAAAAAGGAGTTGGATTTTCAAAAGGGAAGGCACTGTTTGCATTGAAGAATCCACCG
>JBEKWK010000262.1:0-5190 GCA_049513175.1 FCB group bacterium | reverse complement strand
CTTTCTGCTTCATTCCCACCATCCTGAAAATAAGAGCTTTTACGTTATTAGGAACAGTAATTTTATATGTTCCGTCAGCTTTAGTAAAAGTCCCGATGGTAGTTGCTTTAGCAGTTACAGTAACTCCGGCTAAGGGATTACCTTTTTCCAAAGAAACCTTGCCGCTGATTGTTTTCATCTGGGCAGAAAGAGTCTGAACCCCAAGTGTTCCTGCTAATAATAATAGTATAACTATCAGAAATGTAAATTTTGTTTTCATATTTTACTTTAAAATAATTAAACAAATTTTGTTAATTAATTAATTGATTTTTTGAATAACAGGTTAAGAAATTTGTAACTTAAAAGCGACTAAATCGTATAATAAGTAATTATTTCTTACCAATTACGTGAGTAAGTTAAAAGTTCGAAAGTTGAAAGTTCATAAAGTAGAAAGTCAAATAATAAACTTTATAAACTTTACAAACATTATAACTTAAATATGGCTTTTGGTTCCCGTTGAATAACGGAAAAGATTATGGATGCATTTTTAAACTTTTATATCCGGTGGGGGCACCTATATTTTAGTTAATAAATGCATCCTTTGATTATGAAGGAGCAAGTTTAACCATAGATGACCTCCGTTTTGTGAACAAAATTGAAATTTTCACTTCTAAATGTCTGAGAAAAAACTTTGAAAATTTATAAATTATAAGTAATGAATTATGAATTAAATTTATCTATCAAATTAATTGATAATTGTTCCCATCAAATTTATATCGTTGGGCATCGCCCAAAAGTCATTTCTTAAATCGAGGCTATAATCTATGTAAGTATAAATTTAAAATGAATATTGTTAATGAATAATGTTTTATAAAATTTATTGAAAATTAACAGAAAATTTATATTCCATTTACAATTTTTTTTCAATATAATAAAATAATTCTCAAAAGTAAAGAGGCAAAATCAAAAAGTTTATAAAGTTAAAAGTTCATAAAGTCTGTAAAGTTTATAAAATTTGTAAAGTTTATAAAATTCAAAAGGTTTATAAAATTTGTAAAGTTTAATTTAAATGTTCAAACAAAATTTTTTTTCTTAATTTTAAATTATTAATTCTAAATTTTTTTTAATTAGCTCCATGTTTGTAAAAACTTAATATCTCGGCAAAACCATAATCTTTTATTAATTCCGCAATGACATTAGTCTTTTTTCCATACTCATAAAGATATTCAAGTAATCCCTGCTGCTGCCACAAATAATTTTGAGGTAAATTTTTAAATCTTCTCGTTAACAATCCGTATTGATGCAAGGCGGGTGTTGACCAATACCAGTGGAACAGGTCTATACGCGATTCTTCATTGGCAAGACAGATAGCTAAAGGGAGAATGGAATTCAAGATTAACTCTCTTCGCAGATGTGTTCCCTCATTTAAAATTTTCTTTGATATTAAGTTTGCCATTTGCTGGTGTATTTTAATTTTATTTCCAGCTTTCAGATTATTTAAAAATTCCCGGATATGAGAACCGGGTAAGGCATTAATCAGTAGCTCGAATTTAGATTTGTTATATGCAGGTCGTTTTGTTTTCTGAAGTGATTTATCAAGAAAAATCTTTGTCAATTCTGTTAAGGCATTCTCGGAGCCAAAAGTATTAATAATCTTTTGGGCTTCAGAAGTCTTGCGGAGCAGCCGGATTAGAGCAAAATGCTGAACCTCTTCCAATGAAAATATATCAAATGGATGTTGTTCCAATTCTTCATTTTCTATAATTTTATTAACTTCGTTTTCATCTACAATAAGAACATTTCTTTTTTGGGGTAATTCCTGAGCTGATTTTGTCTTTATATCGTCAGCATAGATTATATGTAAAATAACAGAATCATAATTCTCATCATCATCATGCCCGTGAGCAAACCATTCGGAGCTTTTCCTGTGGAATTCAGCTTCACCGATTATAACCATACCTTTCAGGAGAATTGCAGTTTCAAGAAAATCAGGTCCGCCCTGAACATTTATTTTCCCCGGTGATAAAATCTGTAACCTTTCTCCATTTTGTGTTGCTCTCACTACCGAAGGGTCGGACAACATTTTATGAACAGCTTTTTGTAATATAGTTTCCGGATATGTGCTCATAATATTTACACCACATTAGATATAACAATTTTAGATTCTAGATTTTAGATTTAATTTATTATTATTCATTGCAACCATTTATTTTCTTTTCAAGTTATTTCCTAAAATTCAAAAGCAAATTTTAATTTTATTAATAAAATCTATATCGGATTTAGCTCTGCAGGCGGCTCTGTAATTTGCTCCTATTGAAGTTCCCGAACGTAAAATTTGATTGGATATCACTTTACATGTTGGTTCAGTTTGTAGTTTATTAACAAGATTAATAATTCTTAATCCAAATTTTTTTGTTCTATTTTTCAACTCAATACTATCCATGTTTGAATATTAAATCATATTGTTCTTTTGCTTTTATTAATTAAATCTAAAATCTAGAATCTAAAATCGTACATCGGTTTACATAAATGATAGTTTAAACTTATACGCTTTCTCTCTTGCTTTTTCAGCAAAATCTTTTTCTTTAGATGCAAATATTATAGAGCGGGAAATATTAATAATCGCAGGACCATTTGCATTTGCTTTAATAGTGGATTCGACATTTCCACCTTGAGTGCCTATTCCGGGGATTAAAAATACCCTGTCCGGTAGTAAAGTTCTCATTTCTTCAAGCTCGCTTGAATGTGTTGCACCTATTATGTATCCTAATTGATTTTTATCTGCCCAAAGAAGTGATTGCTCAACTATTTGCCTGTATAATGGCTTCCCATTGAACAAAAGACGTTGGAAATTTGCCGAACCCGGATTAGAAGTAAGAGTTAATAAACATACCATTTTATTCTTATATTCCAGGAATGGTTCTAAAGAATCCTTACCCATATAAGGATTAACGGTAACTATATCTGCCCCGAAATAATCGAAACAGCTTTTAGCATAAGCAGTCGAAGTATTTCCAATGTCGCCACGTTTTGCATCGGCAATTTTTATAATATTATCAGGAATAATGTCAAATGTCTTTTTAAGTATTTCAAATCCGGGAGGTCCGTATTGTTCGTAAAAAGCAAAATTAAGTTTATAAGCACAAACTAAATCTTTTGTAGCTTCTATAATATTTTTATTAAATTCATACACACTGTTTATATCAGATTTTATAACTTCGGGAATATGTTTTAAGTCGCTATCCAGTCCAACACATAAAATAGAAGAATTTAATTTTTGAATTTTCATTAACTTATCAAAAGCATTCATTTCATATCCTGTTTTTAGTTGTTAGTTCATCAAGTTAATACAGTTGTAAAGTTTGTAAAGTTTATAAAGTATATAAAGTTTTAAAGTATATTACTTTATGAACTTTCTACTTTATGAACTTTATAAACTCAAAGTGTTTTTTTAAATTTAAGATACTTTCTGAAGAAAATATTTTTTTCAGAAGGTGGCGGAATATCTGCTTTTTTTAAAAGAGATATTATCTGGTCATATCTATCTTGGGCAAGTGGATGAGTTGATAATAGCAATTTGAATTCATTGTTATCTGAATTTGCTTTAATTTTATCAAAAAAGAAAATTATAGAACCCGGGTACCATTCTGTTGTTTGGAGATATTTAAATGAATATGCATCTGCTTCGTATTCATTATCTCTGCTATTGTTCATCAGAGATAATCCTGAGAATAAGTTACCTGCAAGCTGAGTATTTTTATTAGGATTATTGCCCATTACCAATTCACCTAATAATTTTGTCTCTGTAGCTTTGGTCATTCTTTGAGTAGCATGCCTTAGCTCTGCATGAGCAATCTCATGAGCCAATACTCCGGCAAGAGTAGCCTCGTTGTCAATATATTTTAAAAGCCCGGTATATACATAGATATAACCTCCGGGAGTACAGAAAGCATTTACTATTGAGTCATTATTTATTACTTCGGCAGTATATGCAAAAGTCCCTTTATACTTAATAAGTGGAGATTGAAGAATTTTATTCAAAATTTCCTGAATATAATTTGTTACATCGCGATTTTGTAAAATTGGATATTCTTTAGGATTGGATTTTATTTCCTGCACTACCTGCTTACCCAGCTTTATATCTTCTGTTGTGGGGTAAGCATTAAATGAACCGCAACCTGTAATATAAAGCAATATCACAGTATTGAAGATGCATAGATTTAATATTTTATATGTCCTTTTTAGCATTTATCCTTTTTTATAATTTGTATACTAAATTAAATTTACAAAAATTATAGTTAAAATTTAAATTAAATTAGTAAGAATTTTAACTGATTATTAAAATATAAATACCTAAATGAGACCTAATTGCAGAAAGCTTTTAAAAGTATTTCCCGCAATAATAATATGGTCTAAAACTTTAATATCTATTATTATTCCGGCATCAACCAAATTCCTTGTTACATTTATATCCTCTTTAGATGGCTCTGCATTTCCCGATGGATGGTTATGTAATAAAATGATAGAAGCGGCACTTTCGGAAATTGCAATTTTGAAAACCTCTCTCGGATGTACGATACTATTATTTAATGTACCCTCACTAACGAGAACTTCTCTGAAAACCCTGTTTTTTGAATTTAAAAGTAAAGTATAAAATTTCTCCTTTTTTTCACCTTGTAATCTGGGAATAAAATATCTTGCCACCTCTTCAGGTGAACTGATAGATTTGTTTTCAGCAAAAGGAGCTGTCTGAAGACGCTTTGCTAATTCAAATACGGCAGCTAATGTGACTGACCTTGCAGGACCTAATCCTTTTATTTTTTTTAATTCACTTATATCACAAAAAGCCAGATTTGAAATTGACTGGAAATTTTCAAGTAAACTTCTGCCAACATCAAGAGCTGAAAAACCTTTAGTTCCACTCGATATTATAATTGCCAATAATTCAGCATCAGATAATGTTTCCGCACCATGCTTACTAAGACGTTCTCTTGGTCTTTCATCTTCTTTCCATTCTTTAATTGCTTTATATTCCGAAACAGGTGCAGATTTCTCCATATGAATCATCATTAATTACTCAGTAAATCATAAAGTGCAATCAAATTTTAACAGAAGCGTATAATTATTTATTAAAAAAGGTATGCCTCATACTCTTATTAATAAGAATTAATATAATAATTATTAATTAGTATAATAAGACTATTAAAGCAT
>JBEKWK010000261.1:0-5220 GCA_049513175.1 FCB group bacterium | reverse complement strand
ATTACTATTCTGTTATTCTTCTATATCAGCTCAGACAAGTTATAAATGGATTAGAATGGCAGGCGATTATGGCGGATTCATTGGAAGTATGAATTCCGATAAACAAGGGCATATCTATGCAGGAACAAAAGCATTATTTTCATCATATGATGAGGGTGAATCATGGAATAAAATAAACGATAATTTCAGCCCTTATTCTATTAGCAATTTAATTATAAGCGATACTGTATTCTTTGCTGATTTTGAATGGGCTGATTGTGATGACATAAACGGTTATTCTAAGATTTCAAAAGACAATGGTAAAACTTGGGTATGGGATACATCTTATGATTCAGATGTTAATTTATATTCAGCATTAAAATTTGGTAATTCATATTTTAGAGGTTCTGGAAATTATCTTGAAAAGAGTACTGATGAGGGCAAAACCTGGGTTATTATTGATTCTACTACTCCTAATTACCACCATATAAGCAATATTATTTTAGACAAAAACGGTAATCTGATATATAATTTTGAATATGAAAAATACCTAAAAACATATAATCCTAATACTAATGAAATTGTCGAATTGGGGTTTGACTCTAATAATGTAAGAAATATAGAAAAAATTTGTATTGATAGTTCAAATAACTATTATTTGGGTTTATATTTTTCTTATTTTAATAATGATTATATTTATATATCGAAAGACGAGGGTAAAAGTTGGAAGGGAGCGGGTTTTCAGTATGCAGTTTCCGATATGATTGTAACAAAAGATGACAAAGTATTTGTTTCTACTGATGATGATGGAATATATTTTACAAATGACCATGGCAATACATGGCTCAAAACTCCTTCATTAATAAATTCATATTTACGATTTTATCAATCTCCTACCGGAAATTTATTTGCTTTTGGAAATTATATTTATAAATATATACAGGGGAAATGGCTCAGAAAAGTTGAAGGTATAGATGCAGATGGAATCTATAATCTTGGGGAAAATAATAATCTACTTTTTTGCAGTAGTTATGGCAACGGAATAAATTATTTTGATAAAAAAACCAATAAATGGGAAAATTATTTTTTAGATACAAATGACAATTATAATCGTATCAATAATTTTGTTATTTCAGGAAACAAAATAATTGCAGTTAATGATAGGAATGTTGTAATTTCAAATTTAGACTCAATTAATTGGATTAAAAAACCTCCTCTAAAAGAATTATATGCATTCTGCAATTATCCTAGTTTTTTCTTATTAAGTTCTCATTACGAAAATATTTGTTTCTCAAATGCTGAAACACAGTATTCTTATGTTTCTAATGATACCGGAAATACCTGGATTGATTTATCTAAAATGCTGGATTCATCATCCGTTTGGTCAAATTTGGTTGATAAAAACGGTTTTATTTTTATTGCAAAATCTGATAATCCGGGTGCACCCGATTCAATTAAATGCCCTGTAATTGTTTCTAAAGATAATGGTTATACTTGGGAGAAAATAAATTCCAAAACCGGATTTTCAGATTACATTTATTTAGCCGAAGATTTTTCAAAAAATGCAATTTTAATTGATAAAAATATATTTTATAAATATAACACAGCAACAAATTCCTGGGATTCGATATTTACTTCAATACAAGAATATAATCAGTTAGTACTTTTTATAAGCGATAGTAAATTTTTAACACTTGTACCTAGGGATTATTGGCCCTCTACTTCCCAGGCAATTGTTATTGATATGAATTCCGGTACAGTTGATACAATCGCCAATGATTATAATTATATCGAGATAAATAAATTTTACAGGTCTGATGATGGCTCTGTTTATGCCGCTACAGACAGAGGTGTGTTTAAACTTGATATTTCAACCGGAGTTGAAACAAATGTGGTCAATGATAATCAATTGGGTATTTATCCAAATCCGGCAAATGAAAAAATATATATTAATTACAAAAATGATAATCAAAATCCAATATCATTAATTATATTAAATCAACTTGGTGAATTAATTTTTGAAAAAAATTATAATGATTATTCAAAATTTAATTCTTTACAAATAAGTACAAAAGAGTATCCTTCCGGTATTTACTATTGCATATTAAAAACATCGAAGGAATTTATAACACAGAAATTTATATTGGTAAAATAAAATACAAAAAATTTTCAGGTTTGCTATATATACTTACTATTTCTCCTAATAGGATATAAAAGCAAATATTTATCCCATTTAAAATATTTGTTGTTCATATTCGATTTTATAAAGAGTTTTACTTTATGGAAATCAATGAAACAGATTGTCCTGATTTTTGCTGAATTTCTATTAGTATTTTCCACATGTTTTGCAGGAAAGGAAAATAATGTATGGTACTTCGGACATAAAGCCGGGCTTGATTTTAATACCTCTCCTCCCACTCCTCTTACAAATAGTGCTTTGGATACCCGTGAAGGAGTTTCCTCTGTCTCCGATACAAACGGTAAAATACTTTTTTATACAAGCGGCATAAGAATCTATAATAAAAATCACCAGATTATGCCTAATGGGAACTGGCTGACCGGTCATAGCTCTTCGACACAATCTGCCTTAATTGTGCCTATGCCCGGAGATGTTAATAAATATTATGTATTCACTAGTGAAGCAATAGAAAATAATATTAACGGACTTGAATATTCAATTGTTGATATGACGCTTCAAACCGGCTTAGGTGATGTCTCACAAAAAAATATAATGATAAATCAAAAAGCAATTGAAAAACTGACTGCCGCCAGGCACATAAATAATATTTCAGCCTGGATTGTTTCACATGAATGGGGAAATAATAATTTTGTTGCATATTTGGTTAATTCTTCAGGAATTAATTTAAATCCTGTAATTAGTAGCGTAGGAAGTGTATATAGTGGATTAAATAGTTATGCTGCCGGTTATATAAGAATATCTCCTGACGGAAAGAAATTAGCTTCTGCAATTTATGGAAATAATTCATTTGAGCTTTTTGATTTTAATGATTCGACAGGAAAAATTTCTAATCCTATTGCAATTCATCCACAAGTTTTAGCTGGTCCTTACGGTTTGGAATTTTCACCCGATGAAACCAAGCTTTATGTTTCCAATTTCAACTCCCCGAAAAGTTATCTTCTTGTATATAATCTTCTTGCAGGTACTCCTTCGGATATTGCAAATTCTGAAAAAGTGATTTCTATAGAAGAGACAGGATTTGGTGCATTACAGTTAGGTCCGGATGGTAAAATATATTTGGCTAAGGAGCACAATAAATTTCTTGGGGTAATTAATAAACCTAATCAAGATTATCCTCTTTGCAATTATGACTCCAACGGGGTATTTTTGTCAATTGATACTTGTGGTTTGGGACTTCCAAACATGATACAAAATTATAAAAATATCGTTCTCACCTTAAATAGTAATTCCCCGGTTTGCGAGGGTGACACAATTATTATTACCTGTTCCACCAATAATTCATTAATATATAATTGGACCGGTCCTAATGGCTTTATATCTAATCTAAAAAATCCCGAAATTCCTGATGCAAAGGATATTATGACGGGAAATTACATCTTGGAAATTACCGATGGTAATGGCAATAAATTGAAATATTCTTTATTTATTAAGGTATTTTCATCTAAAATTTCTTTTGATGATATAAACGGTTTTAATTTTGGAGTAGTTTGTGAAGGAATAAACCTCACTAAAAGTATAACCATGACTAATGCGGGTTTAGACAGCATTGAAATTGATTCAATATATATTAAAAATAACACAGCAGGATTTTTGTTAATAAACAATAATCCTCTTCCTTTTTCATTAGATACCAATGGGAAAATTTCAATATCAATAAATTTTGCTCCCCAAAATGTAAATATTTTTTCTGATTCATTAATCATCATATCAAATAATCCCTGCCAAAAAAGATGGGCAATACCAATAAATGGAGAGAGCAATCCTCAATCCATAAATATTTCTTTTGATGATATAAATAGTTTTAATTTCGGGGACGTATGTGTTGGAAAGAACCTCACTAAAATTATAACCTTGACTAATTCTAGTTTATTCAGCATTGAACTTGATTCAGTATTTATTAAAAATAACACAACAGGATTTTTATTATTAAATAATAATCCTCTTCCTATTCAATTCGATACTGCCGGCAAAATTTCATTTTCAATAAATTTTTCTCCTCAAAGTGCGAATATTTTTTCTGATTCATTAATCATTGTATCAAATAATATCTGCCAAAGAAGATGGACAATACCAATTAATGGGGTGAGTAATCCTCAATCCATTGTTTCCCTGCCGGATACTATTGCAAAAATAGGTCAAACTGATTTCTGTGTACCTTTAAAATTGAAATTGAATTGCAGAGAAATTACATCTGCAACATCTATGCCTTTCACAACAACAATTTATTTTGATACCGATATATTTTATGCGACAAGTATCACTAATGGCGTTCTGGAAGAAAATAGTATTTCAAATAATATACAGACCTTAAAGATAAGATATGATAATTATATTTTGCAAAGCAATGATACTATATTGACAGAAATCTGCGGAAGGGTATTGCTTGGCTCTACTTATACTACTCCATTGACAATATCGAATTTTTCATCATTCAGCGATACTTTGATGTCTTACGGAATAAAGAACGGCAGCATAACCGTTACTGGCATTTGCCAACCTGACTTAAGAAAGGTTGCATTCGCACCCCTTACAAAGATGTCTGTACATCCAAACCCGGTTTCTGATTATTTGAATATTAATTTAGAAGATGTGGAAAAAGGTATCTATTCTTTGAAGATTCTATCAGTGACAGGTATAAATTTATTTACAAATAATTTTTCAATTGATGATGAAACTGTTAAGAATAAAAATATAAATATAAACTTGGACCGTTATGCTTCAGGTATATATATTATTACTCTTCAAGCACCAATGCGATATTTTACAATTAAATTCATGATTATTAAATGATATTATTTTCTGAATCATTCTTTTCATTAATCGCATTAACTTTCTAAATTATTATTCTGACGACTCTAATTAACTACTTTTTGGGTTAATCATGTATAGACCTAAAATCAGAAATTTTTTTTTATTTAAAATATTTGTAGATTTAAAGCGATTATTCTATTAAATATTAATTAACTATAAATGAATGAAACGAATAGTTCTGATATTTGTCGAAATAATTATTTTATTTTCCTCATGTTTTGCAGGAAAGG
>JBEKWK010000260.1:0-5232 GCA_049513175.1 FCB group bacterium | reverse complement strand
AATTCATGTTTATTGGCATAATACCGAAGCAGGTTTTCACATGCCAGCTTGCTGATTGTGTAAATATCTTTCGGCTGTAAAGTGTCGGTTTCGGATAATGCTTCTTCCTTAATATCATAGATACCGCCCGTAGAGGCTAAAATTACTTTTTGTACTTTATGTTCCACACAACATCTTAAGACATTTTGTGTGCCGATGATATTTACTTCCAAAGCAAATTCGGGATTAAGCTCGCAGGTTGGAATGTGATGTAAAGCCGCAAGATGATATACATGTTCAGGCTTAACATTCCGGAAAATCGCATCCAATGATTTAACATCGAGGATATTCCCTACTTGTTCAAAGAGATTAAACTTTTCAGTTAAAAATTCTTTCCTTCCGGTAGAAAAATTATCATAGACATAAACATTTATCGGTTCCTGCACCAGGACATCAATTAAATGGGAACCAATAAATCCCGCACCACCTATTACTAAAACATTCTGCAAATATGCTCCTATAAGCTACTTCTTACAAATAAAAGAAAACAGCCTTCCGGCGACATTATTCTTTTTGTTCAATCTTCTCAAATACAAATTAAATAAAAAATTCGGTGGATTAAACCTGATTTTTTGTTTTATGGATTTTAATATTTCTTCTTTTGATGATGGGAAAAGATTAATATCTGAGTCATATGTCTCAAGAATCCTGGCTTCAATAAAACCTGCTTTATCCAATGCATTCATATATTCAGTAAGTGTATATGCGTTTTCGCCACCATAAAATTTATGCAAAGGATGGCTTTCGAGAAAAGAATTTAAATCTTCTTTTTTACTTAATACATGTTCCCTGGAAGCCAAAAGCATACCATTAGGCTTAAGAACTCTATAAATTTCACTGCATAACTTTTCGAGGTCATTAGCATGATGCAAGACCTGGCGTGCATTGACAAAATCAAATGCTGCATCGGCAAATGGCAGTTCTTCACCAAAACTCTCAACTATTTTTATTGAAAGATGAGCTTCCTCAAATAATTTTGTTATAGCTCCTGTTCCGACAATTTCACTTTTATCGGGTTCAAGTGCCGTAACATCCCACCCATCCTTTGTTAACGCATAAGAAGAAATTCCACGACCTGCACCGATATCCAATACTTTCCCTTTTGATAAGTCCGATAAAATCCTTTGAACTTCTTTCCACTCGGTAGAATTGTAAAACCTTTGTGCACTTACAAGAAGAGGGTCATCAAAATAGCTGTCCCTGACAAGTTCCTGCATGTCTTTATGCTCTCTCAGCCATAAAACCGCTTCTTCCCAAGTCAAATTTGAACCTTAATAAAATGAATAAAACAAATTGACCTGCAATGTGCCGCTCCGTCAGTTCCTTTCCCTATACCTGTATGAGGATTATAAGAAACGATATCCTTACATTCTTCACGGCTCGTAAATATCCATCCTTCAGGTGTATATCTCATAAAATCAAGTTTCAGCGTTCCAACCGGCTCCAATAGCTCGATTAGCCTACCAAGCATTTCATCATCGAACTGTTGGAAAAAGCCATGATTCTCGAATTTACCGAAAGGAAACGAAAATATTAATAAACCTCCTTTTTTCAAAACCCGCATCAATTCTTTAACTGCTATTAAATATTCATAGCTTTTTGAATCATCTTTTCCTGAAATTGTATTTTTATAACCATAAATCGAATTATCCATATTAATATGTTCAAGTGTTGACTGGCAGACGATTTCGTCAAAATACTCATTTTTGAAAGGTAATTCACGCAAGTCAGCATAAACATAAGAAATTCGCTTTTGATTATAATTGTTTTCTTCAGGGGAAAAAGTACAAATAGTTAAATCCTTTTGTATAATTAAAGGTAAATTCAGAATAAAATCAAAATTGAAAGTAGAACCAGCATCGAGAAATGTTGTTTTGTCTTTAGACAAACGAGACAAAATCCAAGGATACTCAATAATCCTTTCATCAACACCAATTCCAAAACCCGGTTCTAAATTCCTTGAGATAAATTTATTATTAATATTATCATCTTCAAGTATTTCTTTTATTAAATCTATTCTATAATCGGTATAGCCAACTGACCAAGGGATTCTACCATTTTTAAAATACTTTCTTAATCTAAATTTTTTTGAAATATTTTCTATAAAATTAAAAAGTATGATATATGTTTTCTTTAATAAAGCTAATAGCATAGATATTTATTTTATTTCTTTCAAAATTTTCGCAGGATTCCCTGCAACAATAGTATTTTCAGAAACATCTTTCGTAACGACACTTCCGGCACCTACAACAGCACCTTTGCCGATTTTTACTCCTTTAAGAATAGTGCAGTTTGCTCCAATGAGTACATCGTCTTCAATAATAATTTCCTCGGTTTCAAGATTGTATTCCAAAAATTTTCCTTTGCCGATAATAGCATTAAATTGCTCATAGCGTTCAGTAGGCTTGAGTGGGTGTGTATTATTATCGAATATGTTACAATTATGGGAAATCAATACACGGTTTCCGATAATTATTTTTTTAGCAGACCAAATATATGAATTTCTTCCGATATAGCAGTCATCACCTATTTCAATATCTCCCCCCTGGGTGAAAACCATCAATTGTCCACGTATGTGAGTATTCCTGCCTATCTTAATGCTGTCTTTACCCTGATGATTTATAACTTCAGCCTCCCTATGAAAAACTACGTTATCATCACAAGCAGACTGAGCCTTGCATAGCTTCGCATTTTTTTGTTCCAGCCCTATATTAATAACTGTGAATAATCCGAAGAAATTGGCAATATCTATGAGCAATTGTACTATGTGTTTTTTCATTTGTCTATATAGAATATTTAATAAAAATACTTTCTATTTCTTTAATTCTGGTTTTCCAGCTATGCCTGCTAAGACAGGCTTCCCGCCCAGCATCAGTAATTTTTTTACAATCATCGGGATGGTCAAGATAATAATAAACTTTTTCAATTAGTTCATTCAAAGTTGTGTAAGTTTCAATCTCTTTCCCTGGTACGAAATAATCCTTTATATTTGAGCCTGTATCCGTCAGCAGCATACTACCACAGCCGGTTGCTTCAAACATACGCATATTTCCTACTTGATTATCCGGCTTTATAATATCAATATGGAAATTCAAAGTAATATTTAAGCCTGCAAGAGCTTTGTACATATCTATTCCCCAAATATCGCCCTGAAAACATCTTTGTAGTGGATTCTGAAAAAAAGGAAATTTCGATTTTTTTAAGCCGTAGCCCCACACTTTTAAATCCATGTTTAATGATGCAATTTTCTCTAATGCTTCTACCCTGAATTTGTGATTAGCTTTCGACACAGAGCCGATAAAGCCAATATCAGTGGTTTTAGGGACATCCTTTAATCTATTCGATATTTCTTGGTCAAAAGCTACCTTTAACAACTCAGAATTCACTCCTAATTTTCTGAATATATCTAAAAAACTTTCGGCAGGAGTGATTATACATCTTATGTTTGAAAAATTCAATTCCCTATTGAACGGACACCCAATCCATCCGAATATATTGGGAGTAGTATTTCTGACTTTTGAAAGAAAATCTCCATAATATTCAAACATACTGCTGATAAAAAAAACATCCGGTTTGAACGACTCAAGCTGCTTAAGAACAATTTCTCGCTTAGTTTGTGCTGAAGCAGTTATATTTATCTTGTTCTCATTACACCATTTTTGTTGAAGTCTGTAATAATTGCCTACAAAAAGCTCACATTCATTACCTGATGCTCTCAGGTAGTTCCTTAATGATGATGGGATTCCGAAGTAATCATCAAATAAAAGCTCACTATGTTCCCTGTAATTTTTGTCTGAAAGACCATTGAAACGAGTTTCAAATGTATTCAAATACGGTTCGTAATAATCCCAGAATAAAAAGATTTTCATAATTTATTTTCTGATTCTATTTAGACCTGACTGTAAACAACAATAGCACAGTTACTGCGGCAGACGCAACAAGTATTATGGGTTCGGTTACTTCCTCAAAAAATGTTCTTTCGACAGGCGGTACCTGCGAATTTGCAAAATCATACTGAATGCTTTTTACATAATCTATATCATTTCTTGAAATTTTATCAAAATAAATTACCTTGAAGTCAGGTATTACCTCAAGAGTACCATTGCCGTTTTTCATATTCCCACAGATATTAACATTTAATTCTCTATACAAAGAATCCCTGTCAGAATAAAGGGAATATTTAACGGATAAATCTTTAATCGAGATTTCGAGCATAGTAAAATTGTATTTCTTAGTGCTGTCAGCATTCAAAAATTGCAGTTTATTAGTTTTCCCCTCGGAAATTATTTTATTTAAAATAAGCCATTTTGCCGGATGTGGTGTGATTCTAATGCAGGCTGTATCTATTTGTTTCTTCTTAATATAATTGCAAAAATCCTTCACCGCTAAACTGCTCAAAGAATCCAGAATAATAAAATTTGATTTAGGGATTGAGTTATCTCCGGCAAGAAGCCGCATTTGCACAGCAAGAAATAAAATAATTATTCCGATGAACATCTTTATGGAAATGAAATTTATCATTTACATCTGATGGATATTTTTCAATTTCGAAAGTTCATAAACTAATTCTCTCGCGTTCCAATATGAGGTCGTACGAATTGTAATAGGGACACGGCGATTCTTCACACTTATTTTCACTATTTTAATTGACCTTGTCCTATGCCGGCGAAGTCTTTGCCTTCTGATTGAAACCTTGAGGATTTCTTCACTTGTAAACTTCCTCTCAGAAAAACGGTTTTTAAAAATGATATAATCTTTTGCAATAATTATTGTTCTTTTTTTGTATAGCTGGAATAGGAGTGCAATCATTGAACAGATGATAAAAACCGCAAGAAGGATTACTACAGGGTCCATCAGAACAACAGTATATGTGTGTCCCTCGATTGTGCCTTTGAGTAACAGATAAACAAAAAAGACAATCGAATAAACCGAAATGCTTTTCCAGTAGAAATCAAGCCTCTGGGGGAAGATTTTTGCTTCTTTTACCTGTTCTGTTATGATTTTATTTTCTTCCATACCCGTACAATTAACATTTTCTAAAATAATTATTTCCTTTATATTAAAATAGCAATTTTAAAGCAAAAAATAAATATTAGTTTTATTAAAAATTTAATATTTCAATAATTTTTTTTGCAATCAGGTTGCCTGCGTCGCTTTTACCTAATGATTTCGCTGATTCACCCATCTTTTGGA
>JBEKWK010000259.1:0-5251 GCA_049513175.1 FCB group bacterium | reverse complement strand
TGACCTGAGCTATTTATAAATATAGCAATAAATCCATTTTCGTCAAAATTATTATTTTATCTTAACTTTAGACAAAATATTAAAAAAATTATTTGACTTTGAACGGAATAACTACGTGATAATTTTTGTTCTCGGGGTTTTTGTGTTATCAATATATAATCACTACGTGATAAAAAATATAAAAAAAGTATTCAGTGTTATCAATATATAATCACTACGTGATAAAAAATTTTACTCCTAATTCCACACTCCTAATTCCTAACTATTAAAAGCGGCTTTGCTTCTACTCTCTCCCCCTGCTTTAGCCGGACAATATAATAACCAGTTTCGAGACAATGGCAGTCTATTATTTTTTCATTCAATCCAATATTACAATCTTCAGAAGTATTTAATACTTCATTACCAGGCAAATCAAAAATTGAGATTTGCAATTTTGAATAGCTTGATGATTCATACTTCACACTGACAGAGGAATAAGCAGGATTTGGATAGATTATACTTTCATTATTTTGGTTTGTCTCTTTTACATCAATAATTAAATCATTAAGTTTTGCTCTTAATACACCACAATAAATATCTATTATAAAAATATAATCTCCATTTATTATAATAGAATTTGTACTTAAGCAAGATAATCCTGAATTTAATGAAGTCCAATTTATACCATCATCAGTGGATAAATTTAAACCCCAGCTACTTGAAATAAATATATTATTTTCTTTGATATAAATTACATCAACGACAGAATCTTTTAATGCAATGCATTTCCAACTGTCTCCATTATCTGTTGATAAAAATATACCACCAAACCAAGTACCTGCATAAATATTATTTCCTTTTATTGCTAATGCATAAACATCTAAATTAGTTAAGCCATTATTTTTAGGAATCCATGTATCACCATAATCTGTGGATAGATATATTCCCTTATAATTCATACCGGCAAAGATATTTTGTCCTTTAATTGCTATCGTATTTATCCATATTACACTGTTAATAGTATCATAAGGTAATCCATTATTTTTGGGAATCCAGTTATCATAATTATCGGTAGTCAAAAAAACACCCTGGTTAGTCCCAAAAAATACATCATTACCATTAACTGTTATCGTATTAATATTTTTAGGTCCCCAAATTAATGAATCAACATATTTTTTATTTTTCAGTGCCCAAGTATCCCCATTATTAGTTGATAGAAATATACTACCATAAAAAGTACCGGCAAAGATATTTTTTCCATTCACTGCTAAAGCAGTAATTGTTCCACCTAACGAATCAATATTTGTGAATCCTTTATTCTTTTGAATCCAACTATCTCCATTGTCAGATGACCTCCATACACCGCAATCAAAACCCGCATAAATATAATTACTATCTGCAATAATTGAAGAAGCTTCACAATATGGAGTACCGTTTTGACATCTCTCCCATTGGGCATTTAAAGATATAATGCATGCTAAAAAGAATAAAATCAATAATAAAAATTTTTTCATTTTAGAATAACCTCATATGTTATATTTTATACATTAATTCGTTTACTTTTATTTTCAGTAAACAAACAAATTATATAATATCCAATCACACGATTTTCTTCTTCCTGCCCCGTTTCTTTGGAATAATAGCAGGTTCTAATATCTTAGAATTTAAAAATTCATTCCAACTATAATTTGAATTTTCTTTTTTTCCGTTTATTGCAAGTTTAATTAAATATTCAGATGTAGTTTGGACAAGCCACTCAAAATTGCTTTCATGCAAAATAGACTTGTCACAATTTGCGGCAGGGTTGTAAAAATCAATTATATAGGGTATGCCTTTACGTACAGCGAACTCAATAGAGTTGAAATCAAGGTCGAGAGCCGAGCATATTTTTAATGAATTCGCTTCAATTTCTTTTTTAATTGAGCTATCCAATTTAACATTCGTTTTTCTGTACCTTAAATTCAGAGGTTTAATCGGGTCATAGTGCATGATTTTTACATATTTTTTCCCTATAACAAAGCTCTTCCAGTATTGTTCATGTTCTATACTTTCCTGTAAAACCATAGAACGGTTGCCGGTCAAATCATAGGCTGCAAAAAATTCTATTGGATTATAAACTTTATAACAATTCTGATTACCATCCTGAATATTCGGTTTTATATATGCGGGGAAGCCAACGTATTCAAACATTTGGACCCAGCTTATCGGGTATATCATGTTCCTCATTGTATCTGAATTAGTTCCCGGGGGATGTTCCTTGCACGGTAAAATTACTGTTCTGGGTACGGGAATACCGATTTTTGAAGACAATGCGGTCTGAAAGAAATTATCACCAGGACTATTATGAAACGGATTATTTACTACTTGTATGCCGTTGAGTACAGCAAGTTTCAGCATTGATTTGAAAAAAGGAACTTCATGCGAAACTCTGTCTAAAATTACAGAATAATTGATTGTATCATCCATTCTTAAAGCGTCAACAATCATCAGGTCGGCTGACACTTCTGTTTTATTATTATTGCTAATCCGCTCGACAAGAGCATAGGGAAAAGAATGTTCATTACCGTAAATAATACCGATTTTTTTCATGTTTTCTCCGGGAGTATTTATCATTTTTATTTTATGAAAAATATGATATATGTTAAATTAGAAATTTTGTTGATAAAAACAAATTTTATTTATTAGGTGTTTTATTTTAAAAGTAATAATTTGCGAAAAATAATCAATATATATTAATTTTAAATTAAGAATAATTTATGCCAGTATTAAGTCTTCGCAATATAGAATTAAGTTTTCAGGATAAAACTATTATCAAAGATTTTAATCTTGTTCTTACAAAAGGAGAGAAGGTTGCCCTCAAAGGGCGTTCAGGCTCAGGCAAGACCTCAATCCTGAATCTGATTATGGGATTTGGAAATCCTGACACCGGCGAAATTAAATACCATGATAAGATTCTGGCAAAAAATGATTTTTCACGGATAAGAAAGAAAATATGCTGGCTCCCTCAGAATGTAAATATTTTTGGCAGGGGAAAAGTAGAAAATATAATCAACTTTCCTTTCAGCTTCCATGAAAATAAAAAATTAAAACCTTCCAAAAACGAGTTGGAATCTTTGTTGGCAGGATTAAATCTTGATACTGATATTTTAAACAAAGATTTCGAAAATATATCCGGAGGAGAAAGACAAAGAATCGGAATTTTGCTTTGCAAGCTGTTGAAGAGGGAATTAATATTATTAGACGAACCGACTTCAGCTCTCGATAAAGAATCAATTGAGAAGATGCAAGAAATGATATTAAAAGATGCAGAATTGACAGTGCTTTCCGCTTCACATGACGATGATTGGCTTGCTTACTGTGATAGGGTAATTGATATCGAATGAAAATTTTTAAGGGTGTCTCAAAACCTGATCTTTGTTTTAATACCGTTATTTTGTATTTGGTATATCAATAAGTTCAAGTTGTTCAAGGTAGAGTCTATCTTCTTTGAGAATTCTTCATCGTAAAGAACCTTCGATGCAAAGCCTTTTCCTGTTATTAAATTTTTAGTAATATCTCTCAAATCAGAAACTAAGGAATCAGCATTGGAAATAGTGTTACCTGTATTATTTAAAATTTTACGGCTATCACGCAGGGTAATATCTATGTTTGTGATGATTGAGTCAATTTTTGGCGAATTTTTCTGAACTGCAGTCTGGAGTTCCGATGTAAGATTTTTTAGATTATTCATAGAAGTTTGCAGACCAGACATATTATCAGCTAAAAGTTTATTCATCATAGAAGAAAAATCACTTGCATTTTTCAGAGTATTTCTTATTTCAGTAACGAAATTTTCATCGCCGAGTAATCGGGACGCTGTTGAGGCAACGGTATCAAGTCTTTTCACGAGCATTTTTGCATCGCTGCCAATTTCGCCAAGCATAGAAACTACATCAGATAAATCTGCCGAAGTAACACCGATGATTTCGTTATTAATATTGAATTGTTCCGAACTTTTCCCGGTATTTATTTCGATTTTTTTTCCGCCTGTTATTTCAAGAATTGTAATTTTAGCAGAAACATCTTTTTTTAAATCACTTGCATCATCAATTGATGCAGTTATAAGCACCGAGCCGTTATCATTTTTTACTGAACTGACTACACCACGCCTGACACCATTTATATGTACGGGAGCAGATATTAATATCCCTCCGGATGATGGGAAACGCATTCGGATTATGTTGGGATTTACAGAAACACTACACCCTTTTCCGAGAGATATTCCGACGATGAATAAAATTATTGCAAGGATTGAAACAAGACCGACTTTGATTTCTGTTGAACGCTGTATTATCATTAGATTTTTGTGTTTTTAAGAAAATATTTTTTATCTGTAAATAGATTATAATTATGAGTTTCCAATCTTTAGTATTATAAGGCTGATTTATTTTAATATTTTGTCGCTTCCATTGCCGGTATGATTTGTCCCGGTAGCCTCAGAGCCAAAAATATTTGTATCAAACCTGCTATCAATCTCAATATCATCAAATTCATAACCGCTGTCTTCTTTATACTTGCGTTGTTCCAAAAGGAGCATGTTGTCGGCAAGGACTTCAACGATATTCTTACGGTTGCCGCTTTTATCATCAAAAGAACGGCTTTGAAGACGTCCTTCAATATATACACGGGAGCCTTTTTTAACCAGCTTATTTATGACTTCGGCAAGCCCTCTCCATGCGACTATTGTATGCCAATCAGTGTGCTCCTGGTAATTATTATCCCGGTCTTTCCAAATTTCCGATGTTGCAAGTCTGAAAGAGGTAACAGGTATTCCGCTTGGAGTGTATTTAAGTTCCGGATCCTTTCCAACATTACCAATCAACATAACCTTGTTTAATGATCTTGTCATATCTCCACCTTACATATCTAAAACTGCACTTCAACAAATCTCAAATTTAATTTACGAAAAATTATTTTAAATATAAAAATATAATAAAAGTTAATTATTTGACTTTATTTTTAATTAAGAAATTATGTTATTTTATTCAGGATAAGCGTAAATTTGCATATATTTTATAAATTGTACATTGAAAAATAAAAATATTAATAAGCCTTATTTTATTATTTTTACATTATTATATAACATTATATCGTTTATAAAATATATTTAGTCTAATTTTTAAATTTCATTGGGAAAATTATGGCTGCAAACTCAAGAAAAAGATTTTCAAGCCCTTTGTTAATCGGCACTTTCATTATTGTAGGCTCGATAATAATGATAGCTTTAATTATA
>JBEKWK010000258.1:0-5260 GCA_049513175.1 FCB group bacterium | reverse complement strand
ATTTTCATATATTCATACAAAATAGTTTTACACATTGTTTATTTAAGAATTTTTACAATTCAAAAAGCAATTTAGCAAATAGGAACTAAAAATTAAAATTTTATTTAATTAACAAAACCCTGAAATAGTGATAGAATTTTTATATATAATTATTTATCCCATTCTACATTTTACATTCTAAATTGTACATTTTTCCCTATTCCCCAATCCCCGACCCCCATTTCCTTATTTAAACATAAATAGCTAATTTTGCATATATTATTTATTCAAATTATTAAAGTTAATTTATGCTGAAAGCTATAAGAGAAAATCCCGACAGGGTAAGACAAAATATAAAAAACAAGAACGAATCGGTTAACATCGAACCTATTATTGAATTAGACGAAAAGCGGCGTTCCATTATCCAGGAAGTAGAAAAGCTGAAAAATCTGCGTAATGTCGTCTCCAATGAAATTTCTCTATTAAAAAAGAATAAAGAGAACGCCGATGAAAAAATAAATGCAATGAAACAGGTCTCTGACTCAATCAAATCCCTTGATGAGGAACTGCGGCAAATAGAAGATGAACTGAATGAACTGGTGCTATATATTCCGAATTTTGCTCACGAAAGCGTTCCAGTAGGCAAAACACCTGAAGATAATCCCGTTATCAGAACCTGGGGCGAGCCTAAAGAACAGAAGCTGAAAATGGACCATATGGAAATATCGAAAAAATTAGGAATTATAGATTTTGAGCGTGCGGCAAAGCTTTCAGGTTCAGGTTTCGCTTGTTATAACGGTAAAGGTGCAACACTGGAAAGAGCTTTAATAAATTTCTTCCTCGATTTCCATACAAAGAACCATGGCTTTAGAGAAATAATGACACCTTTCATTGTAAATACCGGTGCAATGGTAGGGACTGGCCAAATTCCAAAGCTAAAAGATGATATGTATTACGTAAAAGACGACGATTTTTATCTTATTCCTACCGCGGAAGTACCAATTACTAATTTCCGTTCCGGAGAAGTGCTGAAATTAGAAGAGATGCCTGTCAAATATTGCGGCTATTCGCCTTGTTTCCGAAGAGAAGCAGGAAGTTACGGCAAGGAAACCAGAGGATTGCTTCGGGTTCACCAATTCAATAAAGTCGAGCTGGTTAAAATTTGCACTCCTGAGACTTCCTATGATGAGTTAGAAATGCTCGTTAAAGACGTAGAAAACGTTTTACAGGCTCTTAAACTTACATACCGGGTAATTTTACTATGTACAGGCGATACGAGCTTCTCGAGTGCAAAAACTTATGATTTGGAGGTTTGGTCTCCCGCCGAGCAAAAATGGTTGGAGGTATCGAGCTGCTCCAATTTCGAAAACTTCCAGGCAAAGCGGGCAAATATCCGTTATAAACCAACTCCAAGTTCAAAGCCTGAGTATGTTCATACTCTAAATGGCAGTGGTCTGGCTACTCCGAGAATTATGGTAGCCTTGCTTGAAAATTATTTAGAAGAGGACGGAAGAATTAAAATTCCTGAAGTATTACGAACTTATTGTGGTTTTGATTATATTTGATAATTATATTTGGATTATTCGCTATAATTAAATAAAATTTTAAAAATATTCTGATATTAATATGACAAAAGAAGAACATATAGAATATTGGATTAATTCAGCAAATGATGATTATAAAATATTTGAATTGCTATTTAACAATGCTAAATATTTGTATTCATTTTTTATTGGAAATCTAGTGATTGAAAAAATTATAAAAGCATTTTGGGTAAGAGATAATCAAGAAAATATTCCACCAAAAACACATAATTTGATTTATTTAATTAAACAAACAAAAATTAAACTTTCTGAAGATGATTTATTATTTTGTACACGTTTCAATGATTTTCAGATTCAAGGAAGATATCCTGACTACCAAAATAAAATAAAACAAATATTAACACCTGAAACCATTAATGAATTAAAAACTAAATTTGAGGAGCTAAGGCTATGTTTACTCAACATGATTGCATAAAATATTCAAATGAATTTGTAAATAAATTAAAAAGAAAAGGGCTTAAAATCAGGCATGCACTACTTTTCGGGTCCTATGCTACAAATAGGCAGTCAAAAGATTCAGACATTGACATTGCATTAGCTGCAGATGAATTTACCGGTATAGGTTATTTTGATATTGGATTAATAGGAAAAGAGCTAATTGAATACGACAATATCCAGGTAAAAACATATCAAACCGATTATTTCGAACAAGGAGACCCATTTATAAATGAGATAATCAAAACAGGTATTAAATTAATTGCTTGATAAATATTTTTAAATTTCAAAAAGTATATTAAATTATATTTAAATTTCTTTCTTATAATAGTAATTAATAAGGTTGTTGATATGTTAATATCTTTCTTAGACAAGGCTAATATTATATATAATGTATAGACTTAAATGTGTGGACAAGTCAGCAATGTTTGTGGATAACCTTTTTACAATTTCTTAACAAGTTATTTTTTTGTTTATAAAGTTGATTTTAAAATTTCTTTTTACTTTTTAGGTGAATATTTTCTTAGTTTTCAACGTATAAATATTATAGAAACTCATTTTTTGTGGAAAAGTATTTGAAAAGTATAATATTTTTTTGCAATCTATAATAAAACCAGTGCTTAGCACGTTATCTAAAATACATAAATAAGTGAGAATATAAATATGAGAATTGCAATAGGGTCAGATCACGCAGGTTACGAATACAAAGAAATCATTGTAAAATGGCTTCAATACTTGAGTTATGAGGTGATTGATTTTGGTACTGATTCAATTGAAAGTACCGATTATCCCGACTATGCTATAAAAGCCGCTGAAGCCGTAGCAGGTAAAGAGGCTGATTTTGGTGTTCTTATCTGCGGAACCGGTACAGGTATGAGTATGGCGGCAAATAAGGTAAAGGGTATACGTGCGGCGAGTTGCTGCTCTGTTCCTATGGCTTACCTTGCAAGAGAACATAACAACGCAAATGTTTTGTGCATGGGGGCAAGATTAATCACTATAGAGCTGGCAAAGGAAATCACTTCAGCTTTTCTTTCAGGCAAGTTCCAGGGGGGGAGACATATTCCGAGAGTCGAGAAGATTCATTCACTAACGGGAAGATAACCTTTTTAATTAAAAATTTAAAATTAAGAATTAAGAATATTCAGTTTTTTTTATCTAAACAATTACAAAAATCAAACAAATCACAGTTCAGACAATTAATTTATATGAATGATAAAAGTAAATACAATGTTGATGTTCTGGCAATAGGGGCGCATCCCGACGATGTTGAACTTACTGCCGGGGGAACGGTGGCAAAGCTTACAAAAGAAGGCAAAACTGTTGCAATGGTAGATTTTACACAGGGAGAACTCGGTACACGTGGAAATGAGAATATTCGTAGAACCGAAGCGGCTAAAGCGGCAGAAATACTCGGTGTCAAATTTAGGGAAAATCTCTTTATGCCGGATGGATATGTTAAAGTTACTGATGACAATATTCTGAAAGTAATTAATATTCTCCGGAAATACAGACCAAAAGCCGTATTGATTAATCCTCCATTCGAGAGACATCCTGACCATGAAGCTTCACATAATATTTTAAGAACAGCGATGTTCAAAAGCGGCTTGAGGAAAATCCAGACCGAATTTGAAGGACAGCCACAGGAGCCATGGCGTATCAGGAAAATGTATGCTTATATGCAATCATACCAGTTTACACGCCATCCTGATTTCTATATTGACATAAGTGAAACTTTCGAAACCAAGATGAATGCTATCAAGGCGTATGTTTCTCAGGTTTACGTGGAAGGTATGTCTGACCCGGGCGGTCCGGTAACGAGACTCTCGAGACCTGAATTTCTCCGGGAATTGGAGGCAAGGGCGATTTATTTCGGTACACAGGTAGGTTATAGGTATGCAGAAGCATTTTATTCTGTCGAACCGGTAGGTATAAGTAGCCTTTCAGCGTTGTTTGATTAGAAAAATTAAAAAATAATTTGTATTTCCCGAAATTTGAATTATATTAGTTTTCCGAATTTCTGTTAGAAAATAATTTTGTTATATTAAATAAAAAAGGTTGAAAAATGGTTGATAACAGTGCTTTATACGAGAGCGTAAGCAATATCATTAACAAGGAAATCAAGCCTTATATCGAGGCTGATGGTGGTCAAATCAAATTACAAAGTGTGGATGAAGGGGTTGTTTATGTACATCTTTCCGGTGCCTGTGCAGGTTGCCCCGGTGCCGCAATGACTCTTAAAGGCGGCGTCGAAAGAATTTTGAAAATGAAGCTGAACGATGTGAAAGAAGTAAGGCTGGCGTATTGATTTTTCTTTACATATAATTCCTAAATGAGAATTACATATATTTTATGAAATATTATTTTTTTTAAATGAAATAATGGGTTTAACATATTCCATATTGAAAGTAAAA
This sequence comes from FCB group bacterium, assembly GCA_049513175.1. Taxonomy (GTDB): domain Bacteria; phylum Bacteroidota; class Ignavibacteria; order Kapaibacteriales; family UBA2268; genus JBEKWK01. Next base: position 828 of record JBEKWK010000258.1, on the reverse strand, counting down.
CAAAGTCATAAGCATGAAGATTTTATTGAAGTAAAGTTTTTAATTGATTCAGGTGCAGTTTATAGCTTAATCCCTGAAACAGAACTTCATAAGATTGGTATTGAATCATATAAAACAATGAAATTTGTTCTTGCTGATGGAACGGAAATCTCAAGAAAAGTTGGAGATGCTTACTTCGAATGGCAGGGTGAAGGCGGTGCAGCATCCGTAATATTCGGTGAAGCAGGCGATAAACCTATTCTCGGAGCTACAACTCTCGAAGCTCTTGGCTTGGTTTTAAATCCATTTACAAGAGAGCTAAAACCGATGCGAATGATGCTCGCATGATGAGTACTGATTATTTAATATCATTACAAATTTTTTTATTACACCAATTTCCATTCTTAATTGTCTTATACATTGCTATAACTGCCAAATGACATTATAACTTTAGCAATCGTGTGTTTCTTTAATGCTTCACTACTCAGCTTTCACAGGTTATTTTAAATAAATGTAGTTTAAGCTTAAATGATTTATTTAAAATATTTGTAGAAAGATTAAATTGAAAATATTAAAATTTGAAGACCTGCATTTATCCGATGAAATGCTTCGTGCTGTTAATGATATGGGGTTTGAAGAAATAACCCATATTCAGTCGGAAACTATTCCAACTTTGATGGAAGGAAAAGACATTATCGGGCAGGCACAGACCGGCACAGGCAAAACAGCCGCTTATGCTATCCCTATAATTGAAAACATTGAAAATGATGCTGATTATATCCAGGCTCTTGTGATGTGCCCAACAAGAGAATTGGTGATTCAAGTCAGTGATGAATTCCAAAAATTACT
>JBEKWK010000257.1:0-5284 GCA_049513175.1 FCB group bacterium | reverse complement strand
AACTCGCTAATCATTTCACCAAGAAGATAAGTCAAATCAGCACGATGGACAACATAGGGTAAAAGCTCGGCATAATTGTCATGGACTTCCTGCCAATTGACGCCGTGCATATTAGGTGCATAAAAGAAATCTCGCATCTGTCGCCAGCTTTCATCGAAAATCTGCTTCCATTCTTCTTTTTTATTCAGTTCGACTTTCATGTCGCTCAGGTCTAAAGCCTTATCGGGAGCTTTGATGTTATCTTTCAAATCTGTTATATAATAATTTCCACCTTGGCTGAACAGGATTTTCTTTCCATTTGCCGATATTTCAAAATTAGTAAAATCACCAACTTTGGTTTCTTTCTTATCGTCAAAGTCATAAGACATGAATGCAGGTGGTTTATTTGCAATAAACTGAACATAATACAGCTTGTTTTTCAACGGAGTAAGATGAGTATATCCTCCGGCAACAACGGGAATTTCAAAAATCCTATCTTTTATATTTTTTAAATCAATCTGAACATCAACGGTTTCTTTCTTCGATTTTTTCTCATCTTTTTTATCTTTTGAATCGGCGCCTTCGGCATCGGATTTTTCAGTTTCGGCTTTTGACTCATCGCTTTCAAAATGGAATGGCGATTGAAGCGAATCCTGCAAAGTTATGCCATACAATGTTGCCATGTTATTATAAACATAACTCATTTCAAAATGACCTAATGTAGGATTGAATGTCCTGTCCGATGTGAAATAAATAAATTTTCCGTTTGGTGAAAATACAGGCTGATTGCTGTCAAAGAAGTCATCCGTCAACTGTGTGATTTTTCCGTCATTCAGTGAATAAAGATAAATTACGGAAGTCGTATTGTCAGGATTTGCATCTGAATATGCAATCCATTTACTGTCCGGTGACCAGTTAAAATCACGGATTTCCCATGAAGGCGATTGTGTGATGATGGTGGTTTTCTTTGAATCGATATCAATATAATACAATCTCATTGTTTTGTCAGAGCTAAGAATTTTCTTACTATCGGGCGACCATTTAAGCTCGAATCTGTATGATTTGGCATCGTTAGTGAGTTGGGTTTGCTCAGAGCCATCCGGCTTACAAAGATAGATTTCATCCTCACCTGTTTTATCGCTTACGAACGCAATCCATTTTCCGTCGGGAGACCATACAGAATTTCTTTCGTGAACGCCTGAAGTTTTTGTAAGATTGCGAACATTTCCTTTTTCCGCAGGAACGGTGAAGAGGTCTCCTCTCGCACCAAATAATGCTCTTTTGCCATCTGGAGAAATTTCAAAATCAGAAATATTCTTTTTTACATCAACGAATTTTGTTCTTGCATCGGGGCTGTCTTCCGCAATTTCTATATCAACTTTTTTTGCCTGGTCTGTTCTTAGGTCGAGAATATAAATATATCCGCCATTTTCAAATACAATGTTGTCACCACCAATTGATGGAAATTTTACATCATACTTTTCAAAGTTTGTAATTTTTTTTGTTTCCTTTGTGTTCAAATCATAACAGAAAATATTCAAACGTTTATCTCTGTCAGAAGCGAAATAAATTTTATTTCCATACCACATTGGAATAATATCCTGTGCTGGATTGTTAGTAATATTTTCGATTTTCTTTGTCTTAAAATCATAAATCCAGATGTCATCAGCTTGCCCTCCGCGGTATCTTTTCCAAGTTCTGAATTCACGGAAAACCCTGTTGTATGCCATCTTCGTTCCATCGGGAGATAAAGATGCAAAGCCTCCTCTTGGGAGGGGCAATTCTTCCGGCAACCCTCCGGCTACGGGTACAAAATATAGTTTGCCGCACATCGCATTCCACATATCAGCTCTTCCGCGGTAAAGTAATTTCTTGCCGTCATTTGTCCATTGCATGATTATTTTATCTGGTCCCATCCTATCGGAAACATCAGGAATATCCATGCTGTATGTCAATCTCACAGGTTCGCCGCCTACGTTTGGAATGAGGTATATTTCCCTGTTGCCGTCATATTCACCTATGAAAGCGATAGTTTTTCCATCGGGAGAAAATCTCGGGAACATTTCGATACCTTCGGAATTTGTAATTTTTCTTGCCAAGCCGCCATCTTTGGCAACCGTATAAATATCTCCGCCATAGCAAAATGCAATTTGAGTTGAAGATACATGCGGGAATCTCAGCAGTCTGCCTTCTTTTGCAGATGAATTAGAAATGAATATAATCGTTAAAGTAACGATTAAAAGAATTAGTTTTTTCATTTGAAACCTTATAAATAGATATTAATATGTAATAAATTATTTAAGCAAATTGATTTAATGCGTTACGCAAAAATATGGAAATTGTTGCATAAAAAAATTGAAATGCAATTTTAGTGTTGTGAAGTATTTGAAGTATTTATAGAATGAAATGAAAGATAATAATTAATGTTCTAAGGTTTTGGATAACGTATTTGGAAATATCCTTTTACGGTTACATTCAACAAATCAGATGTGCCACTTGGAACTGTTGCAAGAATACTTGCATTAATTGTACCTTTTTTGAGCATAGAAAAGGTAATTTCAAAATTAGTTTGTGTACCTGACAGGAAAGTACTGTCCGAAAAATAAGCATCCTGTTTGATGATTTCGGACCAATAACCGCTATTTTCAGAACCATTCAGGTGGAATCCACCTACAGAAGGTAATGAATCCAGTTTAATTTGGACGGTTCCAGAATAGAATTCACGTCCCAAATTTTTATAAATCCAGTTAGGATTTTTATTATCAATTCTTAAATCTACCCAAACTGCAGGAGGGGTCAATGATGTGTCAACGAAAGCTATAGCATTACTTGTTTCTGAAGTTTCATAATTAATAGGAAACTGCGGATATTCTGTATCTTCCCTCCATTCTTCATAAAAAAGTAATGAATCAATATAAGCAGGGACTTTTGTAATTTGTTGATTTGTTGTATCTTTTTTATTTGAATCCAATTGTGTAATAAGAACGTTTTTCTCCAAGCCTAGCGAATCCTGCTGGCAGGAATTTGCCACAATTAATATAGTTATTAGAAATGATATTAAAATTATATATTTCATGTATTAATATAAGTCTTTTATGATCCTAGAAATTGAAAGAAAAACCATAATTAAAATTAAATTTATCAGCCCCGAAACTATTACCTTGATGCTCGTAAAATAAATGGCTATATTCTATTCCAAGTATGAAAGAAATTTCTGTGTAGGGAGTCCATCGTGCACCTGTCATAGCTCTACCAATATATCCGGCATTATTAACTCCAAAAGTACCTTGAAGCATTGGATGAATGTTTCTTAAGTTAATAGGAGAAGTATACCTAAGAGCAATGTTACCACTCGTATAATTTGCTTGTTGTTGATAACGGTAATGAATGCCATCCTCCGTACCTTTAAAATCCTGGTAAAATTTTTCTTGCCGTCCTTCTATGCCAATAGAAAATTCGTCAGATAATTTTTTAAACACACCAAAGGAAGAATTATCAAATGCTGCACTGTTCATTGGAACTATTGGCGATTTAGTTGTATACCATTGTGTAGAACCTCGGTATTCAACAGATAATCCAAGTTCATCATTTTCTAAATTGCTCTTAAAACCTATAACATCCTCAGGAAAATTAGTATTATTATATCCCGGATTTTGTGCATAATGCAATGATAAAGCATGTTCTCTTGATGCCTCAATAATATCTGTACGATTTAACCTGATTGGCGATTTGACATCAGGTATGATTGCAGCGTTGTTTTGTTCATTATTAGTTGCTATTGTTTCATTTGACGGTTTTGTATCAACATATCTTGGAACGTCAACGTACCTTACTTTAGTTATAGTTCTCACCTTCGTCGGCTGTACTGCATCAGTATTTTGGCTGATGGTTTTTGGAACTTCAATATTATATTTCGTTATTTCAGTATTATTTTTTAACGGAGAAACTGAATTATTTGTTACAGCCTCTTTAGGATGATTCAAAAACAACAGGAAAACGGAAGCTGCTGCCGCAAAAGAAACAAGTCCTCCGACTAAACCCTGCTTATATCCTAAGAGTTTATGCCAAATGCCCGGAGATGGAGTAGTCCCGGCAGGAGTCATAGCCACAGGAATTGCAAATCCTAACGCTGAAAATACTTTCATTGTTGAAGTTGCAGGTGTAGTATAGGCAATTGTATCCGCTTTAATAGCCGATTTGATAGCCATTTGCTGTTTAAATTCACTGCGTAATTCCTCGTTTGACGATAGGTTAAGGAAAAGCTCATCCTCACTACCGCTTTCGAGGGTGCCGTCAATAAATTCGTGAATCAGTTGAAATGTTTCCATAGCATTATTCCATATATAGTTTATTTTATTCCCATAATTATTTTGCTAAATCCTTTAAGTATGGATTTAATATTTCTTTTATTTTTTGCTTTGCCCGGAATACACGGGATTTTGCATTTGTAACCGTAATTCCGCATATATCAGCAATTTGATTATATGTCATACCATCGTATTCTCTCAGGACAAAAGCCTCTTTATATTCAAATTCCAATAAATCCAAAGAAGCAGTTATCAAATCTAAAAGTTCAGTATCTTCATAAGACCTATTTGAATCAACAAGAAAATCATCAGATTCTAAGGGTACAGTCGGTATATTATCCCTTCTAAAGTTCAGGCACAAATTCCGGGCAATAGTTATAAGAAAACCCGGTATATTTGTTTGGTTATAATCTGTTTTCACCTTTTGAAAGAACCTGATAAATGTTTCCTGGAAAATATCTTCCGCATACTCCTTATGATTCATAACCCTCATACAATAAGCGTGAACTCTTGACGAATACCTGTTATAAATCTCGGTAAACGCTAACTCAGACTCCGAATTACCGCCTCTGAGCAGCACCACCAATTTATCATCAGGGTATGTTGAATAATTATTTCTCATTTCGTCCATAATATTGTATGATATTTTAAATTATTAACACTGAAACAACAAAAAGGATGCAAAAAAATAAAAAATATATTTTATATTTTTTTGCAACTTAAATTAATATTTTGTGTTAATGTTGTAGTAAATGAGTAAATTAATTTATATTAAATTCAGGTTATATTAAAATATTAATTATTACTTAACAGATAAATAAATAACTAACAAATACATAATAGTTAAACTTAGGGATAACATGAAAAAAACAACAATTTACAGAATCAGTTTCCTATTGACAGTTATAATAGGATTTTTATTGTTTAATATTGAAATGCAAGCCGGTAATCCCCCAAAGACACCGGTTAATTTTTTTATTGACTCAGTTCAATCAAAT
>JBEKWK010000256.1:0-5285 GCA_049513175.1 FCB group bacterium | reverse complement strand
AGTGTTAATAGCAAAGGAGGCATGGCTGACTTCAGCGAGAGAGAATAACCGTAAAATCCCTAAACCAAGATATATGCCTGCTTTTTATAAAATAGCTATATTGTAAATTTTATATTACAATTTTATTCTCCTCAAATTATAAAGAACTAATACTCGTCTTTCGATTGTATTAATTTTCTAATTTCTAATTTTATTTAAAATGTTTTTTAATTTCCATATAATTAAGAGGATATTATTTAGTAATCTTCTCTTCTTCCTTCTTCAGGTACAATCAAGTTATTCAGGTCCGCCATTTTTAACTGATGACCCGGAGCCTGTGGATTTGCATCATTTCGAATTTTATTTATCGTCCCAGGATTTAATTAATCTTCACTCAGGGAGTGGCACTCTGCCTCATTTTGAGATGAATTATGGTCCTTTTAAAAACATGCAGTTGCATCTTGAAGCACCAATCGGCTATAGCTATGTTGGAAATAAAATAAATTACGGCATCGCTGACATCGAACTCGGTATCAAATACCGCTTTGTCGAGGAAACAAGCTCCATCCCGCAGATTGGAACTTTCCCTTTAATCGAAGTACCTACCGGCAACGCCGATAAAGGCTTGGGCAATGGTAAACCGCAGGTGTATTTGCCATTGTGGCTGCAAAAATCATGGGGAGATTGGACGAGCTATGGCGGTGCAGGATTTTGGTATAACCCGGGCAATGATAATAAAAACTGGGTTTATGCAGGCTGGTTGCTGCAAAACAAATTATCTGATTTATTGACCTTTGGCGGAGAAATTTATTATCATACCCCAAGGAACACAACTGAAAAGCAGACTGTTGGCTTTAACTTAGGCGGCTTTATTGATTTAAATGAGAAAAACCATATTATATATTCGGTTGGGCATTCTATTGCTGGGGAGAATGTCTTAACAGCGTATTTAGGATATTTGATAACAATTTAAGCATATGCACTACGTTTAAGCATTACTTCAATGCCTAGTGAATTGCAAACCCTAAGAAAAGTAGAAATATTACAATTACCGCCCCGTTCAAGTTTTGATAATTGTTGTTGCGTAATACCCGACAGTTTCGCTAACTCAGTTTGTGAAAGACCTTGTTTTTGTCTGTAATCAGCTATTTTAATAGCAAGCCCCACTCTTCTTTTTTCATCAGGATATCCTTTTGCAAACTCCGGGTCTTGCATTAATTCTTTTAAATGATTATCGAAAGTTTCCAATTTATTCATTTTAAAGCCTCTTCTATATTAGTTATATTATATCTACTTATAAAATCATTTTTTAATTTTATTGCTTTATTAATTTCTGCTTTAGGTATTTTATTTGTATTTTTAATAAAACTATGCGAAAGAATTATATAATTTTCATAACAAAAAAAGTAAAGTGTCCTAGTTTCATCACCTGAAAGTTTTATCCTTAGTTCATAAATCCCATCTCTTAAATAATCTGCATAGGGTCGTGGTAAATTTATTCCTAATTCCTGCAAATAATCAATAATTGACGCTATCTTTTGTCTGTTTTTAATATCTCTGGAATTAATAAACTCTTTAACAGGGCAATCCCCATTTTTTGTTTTATAATAAATTACTTTCAATTTCTTTTTCATAGATACAAAATTACATAATAAAAGACGTAAAAACCAATTAATATTTTAATTTTTAGAATTAATTATTTTTTATTAAAGTATTACTATGTAATGAAAAAAGCTTTTGTATTTCAAAACATAGTTAAGTATTTGTATAGAATGCCATGACGGCATATTTAGGCTTTTTGATTTATAATAATAAGGGAAAGGAGGTTGTTTATCATTTTAGTTCTCGCCGCCACGGATTAAGAGTAATCCTTTTGCACAACCCCCTTTCCCGGTAAACAGGTTTATAGTACAACTTAAATACGTATTAATATTTCAAATTTTTATAAAAATTTAGTTAATTATTTTAATATATAAATTTAAAGAGATTACAAAATATTTCAAGGGTAAAATCTTATGCCGAGCCCCGTATCAATTGCTGTCCCAAATGCAGGTGAAATCCCTACCAATACACCAGCTTCGAGAATTATTTCAATTGGAGTTCGTCTTGGTATTATATTTATACCTAAAATTACTCTTCCACCAAAGCCAGTTCCTTCATCTGAACGGTAATAAAACCTGTCATGGTCCTCGTTATAGAAATAATATCTTCCGTTGCCGAAACCTATGGTTAGACCGGGACCGGCATACATTTTAACTACTTTTGAATTAAAAGCATCGAAATGCCAGAGATAATCTGCACCGATACGTGTGGCACCGAAATATGATTCACCCAGATAAGCATCGAGAGCATTTTCCTGGTTTGTCCAATATTTGATTGTTAAACCTAACGGGTCGCCAAGTAACAAGCCGAATCCGAAGTCTTTACCTCGGGGACCTTGTGACTTCAAAGGAAAAATTTCTATTATAAGTAATATTATTATCAGAAAAATGGACTTTTTCATATATCAATCTCCTAAATTTTGAATATATAAATGATACTTTATATACGTATGGCGATACATATTTTCCAAAAAATTTATAAATAATTTAATGAACTTTATTTTTTAATGTAATTTTGTAGATATAAAAGGAAATAAATATGAATATTTATGAAAAATTATTAGACTTTGGGCTATTGAGCATTCCTATAATTCTGCTTTCTTGGCGAAGCCTAAAAAGCCCTAAAAATCACGGTTTCTACCGTTTTTTCGGTTGGGAATGCATACTTTGGCTGTTAATCAATAGTTACAGGTTTTGGTTTATTGAACCTTTAGGTATAAGACAGCTTGTTTCGTGGCTATTATTATTTTATTCAGCTTATCTTATTCTTGCCGGATTAATATTTATTGTTAAATTAGGAAAACCTTCAAGGAACAGGGCTGATTCTACTTTATTCAATATGGAGAAAACTTCGGAGCTGGTAGAAACCGGCGTTTATAAATACATACGTCATCCCATTTATGGTTCATTAATCTTTTTAACTTGGGGAATATTTTTGAAGAATATTACACTTGAATTATTGCTCATATCCTGCATTGCTACTGTATTTTTCTATCTTACTTCTAAATTTGAGGAAAGAGAAAATTTAAATTATTTTGGTGAAAATTATAAGGATTATATGCAAAGAAGCAAGATGTTTATTCCATTTGTATTTTGATTGAATTTATACTAAAAAGAGTTAATTATGTACCCCAATATGTTTGTCGTTTTTCTTGCAATATTTGCAGCGATAATCTGTGCTGTTATTATTTTAATTCAGAAGAAAAAGCAAAAGCCATGGGCTGATATGACAGAAAAAGAGAAGAGAATTAAAATCGGGCTGGTAATTATAACAGCTATACTTGTTATTATCGGAATAACTTCATTGATATTTATTTTTTGAGTATTTAGAGGAAGCAAAAAGTGTGTTAAAATAAAATAATTCAATTTATTTTAAGTCTATTGAATAATATGAAAATCGAATGGATAAAAGAAAAAGTAAATAATAAAGAATATGTATTTACTTTACATGGTGATAAAGAAAGACAAAATGATAATTTGTTAATTTCTGAAGTTGTTGAAGTTATAAAAAAAGGATTAATAATCGAGAATTATGAGGATACAGGAAGAGGTGAGAGTTGTCTGGTTGCCGGTTTTACATCACAAGGTAAACCTGTTCATGTTGTATGTGGAGAGATGAATAATAATGTAGCAATAATCACAGTTTATATTCCTAAGTCGCCTAAATTTAAATCTATATATGAAAGAGGTTCAAATGAATAAATCTTGTTTGTTTTGTGGGAATAAAAATTTAACCAATAAAAATGTACAATATATTTATAAACATGATTCCAAGTTTATGATTGTTAATGATGTACCTTGCCTGGAATGTGATTTCTGTGGTGAGCAATACTTTGACGGGAAAATTCTTGAAAGAATCGAAAACATGTTTCTTGAGGTAAACAATAATAAAAAGAAAGTAAAATCTAATATTTTAGTACCTATTGAAAATTTTACTAATATCCTTCCATAAAAAGAAAAGTTTATTATAGCCAAAATATCTTTGCTTTTCGAATAAATTCTTTATGAATTATCATATTATTTCATTATTTTAATCCTTTGAAAAGCATTGAACTTGATAAATTAATTTTATAATAAATAATCGGATAGAATTATGATGCAGTTTTTGCATTTTCTGAGTTTCTCCACTACACCGTGGCTCAATGCCTTAGTTACATTCATAGGATTTGTATTATTGGGAATCCTTGTCAATCTTTTTATTAGTGGATTTCTAGAAAAACTTGCTAAGTTCACTAAAACAGAAATTGACGATAAAATTATTGACGCTATTCATATCCCGCTTTTCCTTACAATTATTTTAATTGGAATTATAAATACTACCCATATTCTGTCTCCTAATATTGAAATCACACATAATTATAATGGATTTTTTAATACATTATTGGTTATTATATGGATGGTTATATTAATAAAAATCAGTAATATAATTGTCAATAACTCTATAAGTAGGATATCGGATAAAACAGGCTTGAGCAAAGGTGTAATCCCCTTTTTCTCGACTTTGATAAAACTGCTTATTATAATTATTGCACTCGGTTTTATCTTTTCAATTTGGAAAATAGACCTTACGCCCCTTCTTGCTTCTGCAGGCATAATCAGTGCTATAATTGCTTTAGCCGCAAGGGATACTATTGCAAACTTCTTCGGCGGTATTAGTATTTTTATAGATAAACCCTACAAAATAGGCGATTATATTGACCTGGACTCGAAGGAAAGAGGCGAGGTCGTTGCCATTGGCGTTCGGAGTACACGCATTAATACAAGGGATGATGTAGAAATATCAATTCCCAATTCGATAATAGCAAACACTAAAATAATTAATGAAAGCGCTCCCGTAGCCAACTTCCGCGTAAGGATTCCGTTTACCATAGCTTTTGGAACAGATGTTGATATAATGGAAAAAACCGTTCTCGAGCTTACATCCAATAATGCAAATGTCATCAAAGACCCGGAGCCGAGGCTCAGATTGAGGAAATTCGGCGAATCCGGTCTGGAATATGAATTACTATGTTGGGCTATAGACCCTGCCTTGAGAGGCTTGACGATACATGAAATATGCACAGCAATTTATAAGAAATTCCACGAGCTGAAAATTGTTATTCCTTATCCCCAGAGAGTCCTGCACGTCATAGGAGACCATGCGCTGGGAGGGTGAGAGGATTAAAATATTTCCATAATTCTACAACAAGAATTTTACCGATTCGT
>JBEKWK010000255.1:0-5317 GCA_049513175.1 FCB group bacterium | reverse complement strand
CCAGAAAGATATAAAATCATGTGAAGAAAAAATTAAAAGTATCGAAGAACAAATCCGTGTAGTTGAAAAGGAAATAAAAAATTTGGAGAAAGAATTAGATATTATAAATAAAAACAAAAAATTTCCAAAAGGTCAAAAATAATAAAGTGACCGGACCTTCTCACAGCTTAGGGACTAGCTACCGTCGAAATTGATGAGCGGGAAAGAGAGGATAACGTTTATTTGATAAATTAGAAAGAATAGATTAAATTGTTGATGTAAATGCTTATATATTTATGACTTCCTTATTTGATTGTCATTTGATAGGATAAATATGAATACTGAAAAATTATTGAGCTGTTGTTATGAATTTTAAATTAATCGCAACTCAAATTGGAGAGACACTTAAAAATTCTACCACATTAAATCAAATTAATCGAATGGCAAAATCGGTTTTTGATTTTATTCTAAAAGATTTTCAAAATGAAAATATTACTTCTTCAAGATCACTACTAATTTATAGTTGGATACTCACTCTTTCTGAACAACCTATAACTAATAAACAAAAAAAGGTGTTATTAATTCAGTTTCTAAAATTAATTACTCCTACAGAATTATTGAAAGATGTTATTAAAATAGTAGACATTGGCTTTGAAGAAGATGTTAATCCTGATGATACAGATCTAACCATGTTAAAACGCATTTGGGGAAATCCTGAAAATTTTAGATTGTTTATAAGTCATTTGAATTCTTTTAAAATTGAAACAACAAAATTGAAAGAAAATTTAAATAAATATAATGTATCAAGTTTTGTAGCACATGTAGATATTGAACCAACAAAAGTATGGCAAGATGAAATTGAAAATGCCCTGTTCTCTGCAGATGCCTTATTAGCACTAATGACGGAGAAATTCCATGAAAGCAAATGGACTGACCAGGAAATTGGTGTAGCAATTGGAAGAAGGATACCGATTATTGCAATTCGTCTTGGAACTGACCCTTATGGATTCATTGGTAAATATCAAGCATTGAACATTGATATTGATTCTCGTTATTCTGATATAGTTGGTCTATTATTAAATAAAAGCTCCAAAATGATTGATGTTTATATTGGTCTTGTTGAATTATCAAAATCATGGACTGCAAGTAATGTATTATCCATATTTTTACCCTTTATTAGAGAGATTAATAGCCAACAGGTTGACAGATTCATAAATGCCTATAAGTCAAATAATAATGTCAATGGTAGCTTTGGGTTTAATGGTGCTAAGCTTGGTGAATTCGGGAAAGGATTAAAATTTGAATTAGAGAGAATAACAAAATCCGAAATAAATTTATAATATAATTATTATGACTGAAGCCCAAATAGAGCAATACGCAATAGAACTGATAAAAGAAAGAATAATATTGAATATTCAAAACCGCACCCTCTCACAGCTTCGGGACGAGCTACTGCAGAAACTGATGAGTGGGAAGGTGAGTGTGAAGGTTTAAGGAGAATAAAATGGGACAATTATTTAATAAACAACATTTATCAGAGATATTAAATACAAAAATGTATGATTGTAAAAATTATATAAATAAAATTTCAAGAGAGACCATTCTTAGTAGTAATCTTTCTAAGATTATAGAAGAATTAGAAAAAAAATTTATCTTAAATGTTCCTGTATTGGATGAAGTTGAAATTTCAAATTCTGAACCGGAAGATACTATTATTGAAATTAATAATAATTTTGATGATTCTTATAATCCCAGAAATATAGACCGATACAAAGGAACTCTTATAAAATTTTTTGTACCATTTAATGGTAATAAAGAATTATTCAATTATTGTCCTTCCCATTATGAATTAATTTTACCTCAAGCTGATATTTCTGGTAATGAAATAATAATTTCATATCGAAGTATAAATATTGAAAAAGCTTTTGTTCATTCTTCAATTAAGGGAAGTATTACAACCATTAAAAGGTGGCTTGAATGGGTGAAGATTGATGTAGATAAATTTAATTCAGATATTAAAATATTAATAAAAGAGACACTGGAAGCAAAATATGAAAAATCTGTAACAGACAAGAATATCGTAGAATCATTAGGTTTCCCATTAAAAGTAAGAAACGATGCTAAGATAACTTTCCAAATACCAAGTGACAGGGAAAAACAAATTAAATCTTTCATTTTTCTTGATAAAACAGGAAAAATTCAAATTAATGGTATTTCTCCTTATCAATTACATTGTGCTTTATATGATTATTATTTGGAAATTGAAAGAATGAACAATAAAGGGATTGAGAAAGGTATAGATATTAATCATCTTATAATTAAAATTCATAGTCTAAGAAAATTTGAAGATGATTTAATTTTGGATGATATGTTAAGAACAAATTTCGGTAAAATTCAAAAACATAGATTGTTTAAAATTCAAGATAAAATAAAAGATGAAAAAGAAGATAAAGCTATTACATTAAAAATTATCACTTTTTTAAAAAAGACAATTTAGATAAAATATAATATTTTAATAAAACATTATGGCAAAACATATATTTCATGAAATAATTGGAAATGTATTTAAAGAAATATTGAACAATTCTACAGATTTATATCTCGACCCAGCTTGCGGTGGTGAACATCGTCTCCCTTTTTATATTTCTGTTAATGCTAATAGAAGTACATGTGTATCAAATGTAGATTTAATTTTGGTTAAGGATGAAATAGTTAAACTAGTTTGTGAAATTGAAGAAAGCGGTTTTATTCCAACAAAGATCTATGGTAAAGTTTTCTCTACTGCATCAGCTTTATTATGTAAATTAAAAGGGATTAAAAGATTTGATGTAGATAAAAAGGGTATATTTTTACATATTATTTCTAAAAACAACATTGATAAAAATTTAGTTAATGGAAAAAATACGAATAAATTTAATCAATTTATCTGGGTTGAAGAATCTATTCAAGATATTCTGATTAGAGCAAATTTGTGGATTAAAGAATACTATTTAATTTTTGGTGATGAAAATTATTTTAAAAATGGGGAAAAAGGATATAATGATTTACAAAAAATTATAAATATTATTTATTACAATCAATAAGTCATGACTGAAGACCAAATAGAGCAATACGCTATAGAATTATTCAAGGAACTGGGCTGGGTTCACGTTCACGGCTCTTCAATTGCACCGGATGACCTTGCCGGAAATGCGGTATTGGATTTTACCGGTTTATCAAAAAGAAACAGCTATGCTGATGTAATTTTATACGATGTACTGCAAAATTCGCTTGCAAAAATAAATCCGAATGTACCCGCCGAAGCAAGAGAAGACGCAGTAAAGAAAGTCCTGCGGCTGACTTCAAATGATTTAATCGGCAATAATGAGCAGTTCCATAAATACCTTGCTAACGGTATTGATGTCGAGTACCGCTTCGATGGCAGAATCAAAGGCGATAAGGTCTGGCTTGTTGATTATGAGAATAGCGAAAACAATCATTTCCTGTGCGTCAATCAATTTACCGTTATCGAAAATAATCAAAACAAGAGACCTGATTTAATTTTATTCGTCAACGGTTTGCCGCTTGTAGTCATTGAATTGAAGAATCCTGCTGACGAAAAAGCTACTGTACATAAGGCATTCACCCAAATGCAGAATTATAAAAATGCAATCCCTTCCCTATTCAATTACAATTGTCTGCTCGTCATTTCCGATGGATTGGAGTCCCGTGCAGGCACGCTGACTTCTAAGTTCTCACGCTTTATGGCTTGGAAATCCATTGACGGAAGCAAAGAAGCCTCGATGACCACAAGCCAGATGGAAGTGCTAATCAGAGGCATGCTGAATAAAACCACACTTTTGGATTTGGTGCGTCACTTCACTGTCTTTGAAAAAACAAAAAAGGAAGATAAAAATACAGGTTTGGTATATATCGAAACCGATAAGAAAATAGCCGCCTATCATCAGTATTATGCAGTGAACAAGGCTATATATACTACATTAACTTCAAGCTCCGAACACGGGGACGGCAGGGCTGGTGTCATCTGGCATACGCAAGGTTCAGGAAAAAGTCTAAGCATGGTGTTTTATACCGGGAAATTAATTTTGGAAAAAGATAATCCGACAGTGGTTGTAATAACCGACAGGAACGATTTGGACGACCAGCTTTTCGAGACCTTTGCAAATTGTTCTGACCTATTAAGACAAAAACCGGTACAGGCAGATAGCACTGAAAATCTGATGGAGTTGTTAAAAGTTGCTTCCGGTGGAATAGTATTTACTACAATTCAGAAATTTTTTCCCGATAGGAACGACAGCAAAGAAACCAGCATATTCCCGACACTTTCAACAAGGAAAAATATAATCGTTATAGCAGACGAAGCCCACAGGACTCAGTACGGCTTCGAGGCTAAAGTTATAAGCAAGGAAAAGGAATCTTATATCATTTATGGTTTTGCCAAATATCTTAGGGATGCCCTGCCGAACGCTTCATTCATAGGTTTTACAGGCACTCCGATAGAATTTACGGATAGAAACACAAAAGAAGTATTCGGCGACTACATTGATATTTACGATATTGAGCAGGCAATTAATGATGGTGCTACTGTCAGGATTTATTATGAGAGCCGTCTTGCAAAAGTAGCTTTGAATGAGGAATTAAAGGATGTAGTTGATGAGGAATTTGAAGAAGTAACTGAGAGCAAAGAGCTATCTGAACGTCAAAAGTTGAAATCTAAATGGGCAAGAATAGAAGCAATCGTCGGGGACAGGAAACGCATACAATCAGTAGCAAAGGATTTAGTCCGGCATTTTGAAGAGCGGGAACAAGTCATTAAGGGTAAAGCGATGATTGTATGTATGAGCCGCAGAATTTGTGTTGATTTGTATAATGAAATTGTTGCTATAAAGCCTGAATGGAATAATAAAGATGACGATAAGGGAAATATTAAAGTCATTATGACAGGTTCTTCCTCGGATGACGAAACATGGCAAATGCACATAAGGAACAAAGAAAAGAGAAGAAATATAGGCGATAGATTGAAAAACCCGGATGATGAATTGAAGATGGTAATTGTGCGGGATATGTGGCTGACCGGATTTGACGCACCCTGCCTGCACACATTATACATTGATAAGCCCATGAAGGGACATTCGCTGATGCAGGCTATAGCAAGAGTTAACAGAGTATTCGGAGATAAGCCCGGCGGGTTGATTGTGGATTACATCGGTTTTGCACAGGATTTGAAATTTGCACTATCGAATTATACAGAAAGCGGAGGCAAGGGCAAGCCTACATTCGATAAAGAAGAAGCTATCAGCCTGATGCTGGAAAAATATGAAGTAGTATGTAATATATT
>JBEKWK010000254.1:0-5367 GCA_049513175.1 FCB group bacterium | reverse complement strand
GCAAATGTATAAATATCATCTTCACTAAAACCTGCATCATTAATCAGCCCTGAATCCTTCTTGGTCCAGCTTTTGCCGTCATCTGTCGAAAGAAATATACCATTGAATTTTGTTCCTATAAAAATTTTATTTCCAAT
This sequence comes from FCB group bacterium, assembly GCA_049513175.1. Classification (GTDB taxonomy): domain Bacteria; phylum Bacteroidota; class Ignavibacteria; order Kapaibacteriales; family UBA2268; genus JBEKWK01. Next base: position 5,230 of record JBEKWK010000254.1, on the reverse strand, counting down.
AACAGTAATTGCTTGAATAATAGTTTGGAAATTGTCATAAGGAAAGCCGATATTTTTCCAGCTTTCGCAGTTGTCAATTGATTTATAAATACCCCTCGAAGTACCGGCAAGTATTTCGTTGTCGTTTACGACAATGCAGTTCACATTTCCTGCATACAAGCCATTGTTACATTCCACCCACTGTGCATTTAGATTAGTGCTTAAAAAGCAAATAAAAAGCAAGCTAAAGAAATATTTCATTTTGACACCTAAATTAAATTTGTAGCCAAATATAATATAAATGACACAGAAACAGGAAAAAAGTCTCACAAAATTTTGAGAATATTTTTTAAATAGCCAAAAACGAATATTAAATAGTTGCGGTAATATGCATTGATGGCTATTTGCCGTAAGTTTAATTAAAATAAAATATTTTTCCATTTTTGTAAATTTTTTGAAATTATGAATAATTATTCATTTTATAAAGCTAATAATTATTATCAATTCAATTTTATATGTGAAATCATATTAATCATAAAAATCACACAAATCAAAGTTCAGATAATTATTATTCAGAATACAGAACTCAGTTTTCAGAATTAGTAATGGATTCTTCACTTCGTTCAGAATGACGATTTTAGAACATAGAACAGAGAAATAGAAATAGAAGAAGATGGATTCCTGCTTTCGCAGGAATGACATACTTAAAAAAACTCCTAATTCCACACTCCTAATTCCTAACTGAAAAAATTCTTAATTATACATTAATGAACTTTTCCTTAATTTTGCAGCATGGAACCAAAACAAATAAAAATAGCACCATCATTGCTCTCTGCAAACTTCGCAAACCTTGCCGAAGATGTTAAAAAATGTGAAACGGGGCAGGCAGACTTGCTTCATGTGGATGTAATGGACGGGCATTTCGTACCGAATATTACGATAGGACCTCTTATAGTCGAAGCAATCAGACCTTTGACCAGGCTGCCTCTCGACTGCCACCTTATGATTTCCGAGCCGGACAAATATATCACATTGTTTGCAAAAGCAGGTGCGAACATGATTTCCGTTCATGCCGAGGTACTTGCCCATCTGCACAGAACTTTGACATTTATAAAAAGTTTCGGGATTAAAGCGGGAGTAGTTTTGAATCCTGTTACACCTTTACATTTTGCTTACGATGCGGCAGAGCATTGCGATTTCATATTATTGATGTCCGTTAATCCCGGCTTTGGCGGTCAGCATTTCATCCCTGCTTCTTTGAAAAGAATAGATAATCTTAAAAATTATTTAATCAAAAATAATCTCGAGCATGTTGAAATCGAGGTTGACGGCGGTATTAAGTTCGATAATGTCGCTGATGTAGTTAGGGCGGGGGCAAATATAATTGTTTGCGGCTCCGGATTATTCAAAGGCGATTTAATAAATAATATTCAGGAACTACGTAAAAGAGCCGAATCAACAATCGTCAAATGATTTTATTCAATTATATTTAAAGCTTTCAATATATTTTTTGTGATTTGGACTCTCGCAACAGGGAAATTGTCATCTATTGGAGGTTTCTTTTCTATATTAGTCGCAAAGAAAAATACATTATTTCCTTTTTCAACCCAGCCGATGTACCACCCGATAGATTTCTTATTCATTTCGCCCCAGCCTGTTTTTGACCTGATTTTATAACCCGGACCTTTTTCTAAAATAATATCTTTAACTTTATCCATACTTCTTTTTGAAAACGGCAATTCACCGGAATAAAGCTTTTTCAAAAACTCAATCTGCTGTTCCTGTGAAATTCTCAACCCCCCGGTAAGCCAGGCAACATCTGTACCTCCGGTAGTATCTTTGTTGCCATAATTACAACGGTTGAGATATTCTGCCATTAATTTCGGACCGACAATATCTACAATCACTTTTGAATACCAGACAGCAGAAACCCTGATAGCTTCCCTCAATGTCAAATCCTGGTTCCATGCAGGAACTTGCCTGTTCTCTCTATCCCACTTTATAATCGAATTTTCATCTTTTAAAATGCCTCTTTCGAGAGCGATTAATGCTACCAGAATTTTGAATGTTGAAGCCGGAATGAAGCCCTGGCGGCATCTTTCGGAATTATATCTTATATATTTATGACTGTTCAAATCATAAAGCACAAAAGAGCCATTCACTTTGTATTCTTTAAAATAAGAAGAGAAGTTTATTTTATCTTTACCTAACGAGAACTGGTAAGATATAATTGATATAAATATTATATATATAATAAATTTTATGCGATGCACATTTACTCCTATTTTAAAATTATGTATAGTACTTATTTATCAATGATTATATAACAAGAATTATACCAAGAAATTAATAGGAAATATATTCTGTCTTAAAACTAAATCTTAAGTACTAAGTCATTCAATAAAAGAACTAATGAGATAATTTCGTAAATTTATAATCCTTTTAATTTTTAATTCTTAATTTTTAATTCTTATTTTAAAATATGGCATCTTATCCATTTAGAGACATTGAAAATAAATGGCAGAAATTCTGGGAAGACGAACAAATTTATAAAACTTTAGATGATTTTTCCAAGCCGAAGTATTATATACTCGATATGTTTCCTTATCCGAGCGGAGCAGGGTTACACATTGGTCATCCTGAAGGCTATACTGCAACTGATATCGTCGCAAGGTATAAAAGAATGAAGGGATATAATGTTCTTCATCCGATGGGCTTCGATGCATTCGGATTGCCTACTGAACGATACAGCATGCAAACCGGAATCCATCCGAATATTGCAACTGAGACAAATATAGAAGTATTCAAAACACAACTAAAAATGCTCGGTTTCGGCTATGATTGGTCGAGAATGGTTAATACAACATCGCCTGATTATTACAAATGGACTCAATGGATGTTTCTATTAATATATAATTCATGGTTCGATGAGGATTTGCAAAAAGCAAGACCAATTGATGAATTACCTATTCCTTCAGAATTAAAAACTAACCTGGAAATTGAAGATTACAAAGATAGTTTCAGGTTAGTTTATTTGGCAATGATTCCTGTGAATTGGTGCGAAGAACTCGGTACAGTTCTTGCTAATGAGGAGGTTGAGGAATGGCGTGAAAAGGGCTATGAAGTTGATCGACGACCTATGAAACAGTGGATGATTCGCATAACAAAATATTCACAGCGGCTCCTCCAAGACCTCGAACTCGTTGACTGGCCCCACTCCACAAAGGAAATGCAAAAAAACTGGATTGGGAGAAGCGAAGGTGCCGAAATAAATTTCCTGGTTCAGAATTCCGAAAATATGATAAATGTATTCACAACGAGACCTGACACACTCTTCGGTGCGACTTATATGGTGCTTGCACCCGAACATCCTCTTGTAGAAGAATTGACAACTAATGATTATTCCGAAAAAGTAAAAAAATACATACAAGATTCTTCACATAAGAGTGATTTGGAAAGAACGGATTTAAGCAAAGAAAAGACAGGCGTCTTTACCGGCAGTTATGCTGTAAATCCTGCTACACATATGCCCATTCCGATTTGGATTGCAGATTATGTTTTAGCTCAATATGGCACAGGTGCAATTATGGCAGTTCCCGGTCATGATGAAAGAGACCATGAATTTGCAAAAGCTTTCGGACTACCAATTATCCAGGTTGTTGCTCCAAATGATGGAACAGAATTAGATATAATGCAATCTGCTTTTACTGAAGAAGGCATTGCAGTTAATTCGTCAAATAATGATTTTTCCATTAATTCATTAACTACTTCTCAGGCAACTCAAAAGACAATTGAATGGCTCGAATCGAAGAAAATCGGTAAGGGAAAAATTCAATATAAGCTTCGTGACTGGCTTTTCTCAAGGCAGAGATACTGGGGCGAGCCAATACCGATTATGTTCTTTGAAGACGGCACAAGACGGAATCTCGAATTGGATGAATTACCGTTAATGCTTCCTGAAATATCAGATTTTAAACCTTCGGGTACCGGAGAATCCCCACTTGCAAAAGTTGATAGCTGGGTGAATTTCATTGATAAAAAAACAGGAAAAAAAGCAAGATTTGAGACCAACACTATGCCTCAATGGGCAGGCTCCTGCTGGTATTACCTAAGGTATATTGACCCGAATAATTCTCAAATTTTCTGCGGAAAGGATATAGAGAAATACTGGATGGAACCAGAGGGAGTTGATTTATATATGGGTGGTGCGGAACATGCAGTACTGCATTTGCTCTATGCGAGATTCTGGCATAAGTTACTTTATGATTACGGATATGTCTCAACAAAAGAGCCTTTTAAAAAGCTGTTTCATCAAGGCTTAATAATAGGCGAAGACGGAAGGAAGATGTCGAAATCTTTGGGCAATGTAATTAATCCCGATGATGTAGTTGAGAAATTCGGTACTGATTCATTAAGAATGTTCGAGATGTTTTTGGGACCTTTGCAAGATGCAAAGCCCTGGTCAACCAGCGGAATAGAAGGCGTAAACAGGTTTTTGAATCGTGTGTGGCGAATGATTGCAGATGAAGATGGAAATTTATTATCCTCTGTTCAGAATAGAAAACTTACTGTAGAAGAGGAGTATATATTAAATTATACGATAAAAAAAGTTTCGGAGGACATTGAGAATCTTCACTTCAATACAGCGGTTTCACAGATGATGATTTTTGTTAATGAGTTCACAAAGTCGGAGACAAAGCCGTTTGAGGTAATGGATAAATTTGTGCTTTGTCTTTCTCCATTTGCTCCACACATATCCGAGGAATTATGGAGAATTCTCGGGCATAAAAATTCTATCGTACTTGAAATTTTTCCTGAACATGACGAAGAAAAAGCTACAAAAAAGCAGATTGAATTTGTTGTACAGGTGCAAAGTAAAATCCGCTCAAAATTGCTTGTCCCTGCTGATACTGAACAAGCAGAAATAGAAAAATTAGCTCTGGCTGATGAAAAGGTAATTAAATATTTTGAAGGAAAGTCGGTAAAGAAAGTTATTTTCGTAAAGAATAAATTAATAAATTTTATTGTCGGTTAATATATTTTTGAAATTCGATTTATATTAATTTATAATTACAATTCAGCACTTCTATTATTGTTTTTATTTGATGGCAAAGGAGTGGAAACTGACGAATGAAAGACTTCATAAAAAATTACTCGCTATTTGAGCTTGAAAATATCGTAAGCTCATTAGGACTACAAAAATACCGTGCAGAACAGGTTTTCCGCCAGATTTATTTAAAAAGAAAAAATG
>JBEKWK010000253.1:0-8134 GCA_049513175.1 FCB group bacterium | reverse complement strand
TAAACTGTGAATTAATATAACCGTCATATCATATTTTTGAACTAAAAGGGAAAATAGAGTTACAGGTCTGTATGGCACATCTCCGATTCCGTCTTTATTCAGGTCATAACCTCTATATTTACTCCAGTAATTATTTTTGAATGTATTATAGCTGAAAGAGCTGTTCGTCGCCACATCGAAGGTATTTCCGATAAAATTATTTTTTGTGAAAATGTTATCCCTGCAATTGCCCATTACCCTGACTGCCCAGCCGTTGTAAACAAAATTATTATGCTCGATTTCGATATTATCCGACCCTTCGGCATAGATTCCAACTGTGTTTCCATGAAAATTATTATATTTTATTATACTTTTTGCAATATCCTTTAAAAGCAGACCGTAAGAGGAAGAGCCCCAGTTGTGTATAAATTGATTGTTTGTCATCTCAACATAATGTGTGTACATTACGGCTACGCCTGCACCGTTATTCATAAAAATATTACTTCTGTATTTACAGCTGTCAGAAAACATAAAATGCAATCCATAGCGTACATTTTTCTCGCTTGTATTACCCTTAATAAGACCGCTTGTAACAAATTCAAAATATATACCATCGCGGTGGCTTGATACTTTATTATTCAGGATTTCTATTTTCCGGCAGTGCCAGAGATGTATCCCATTTCCTGATGCTGTTTCCTTATTTCCAGTTCCAATGATTTCATTATTGCTGATTATGCAATTATGAGAATTTGCAAGATAAATACCAAAAAATGAATTGATAACCCTGAGATTTTCGATTTTACAATTTCCTACTGCTTTTAGCTTCACTGCGGCATTGTCTGCAACATAGCTGACAGGAACATTTTTAAATACAAAACCTAATAAATTAACACCTTCGGAAGAAATAATGATAATATCTTCCCCCTTAAAATTTGCATCAATCACAGGAAAATCCTGACCAATAATAGTTAAAGGTTTGTCTATAATAATTCCTGTTTCATAATAAACAGCTTTTTTAAGAATAATTGTATCACCGGGTAAAGATTGTTGAACAGTTTGTTTAATAGCTTGAGGAACTGGGTTAGACACTGTATATGTATTTGCAATTACATTGCCTGATAAAAGTAAAATAAACAGGCTAATAACATTTAAACTTTTAATGAATGAGGAAGAAGAGTTTTCTCTCTCCTTTTTATAGGACTCAAGTAGGATGTTATTTACATTTATTATAATCATAAATTATCAGATGGAAATTAATGTTACAGCTTTTCCCACTCATCCTTAGTAATGTCGGCTTGCTTAAGTATCTTTAAAAGTAATGATTTTTCTATATCTTTTTCATGTGGATTTGGGATTCTAATAGTAATATCATTTTTGAGCATGAATTGATGTTTACCACCTGAGAAGGGACCTTCAAATCCAGCTTTTTTTAAAAAATAAATTAACTCTTTTCGCTTAAGCGGTTTAATTGGCGGCATCAGCTATCTCTAAAATATTGAGGCTCGCATTTTCTATCACAGGAATACCAAGATTTCTGCGTAATCTGAGTATAATCCACTCCTCAAGAACTTCAATTAACTCCTTACGGCATTCTTCAAAGCTAGAGGCTTTAGCATAAACGCCATTACATATTGGTATTTCACCATAAATTGAACCATCTTCAGGAAGAATTTCATATTTCGCCTGATTTAATGCATTAGTTATATAATTTTGCAACATAGAATTTCCTTTATAACCGATAATATTACATTTATTTGACGTAAAAAAGTGTTATTTGTTTTTACTGCAATATTTCTAAATAATTTAAATTATTACTTCATTTCGACAGCTTTGAGCATACCTTCCCATTCTAATTTTTCAGGTGATTTAGCAAGATTAAGTTTAGATATATCTTCTCCCTTTTTAAGAGAAACCGCATTCAAACCCATAGGTGAATGGAATTCAGGGCTTCTGTAGTATAAAGCTGTCTCTGCTTCAATAAATTCACCGGGATTCAAATAATTGATTGTCCAAAAAGAAGAAACCTTATTCCGGTTTTTATGCATTTCATAAATATAATATGAAAGCATGCATTCCACAACGTCAAATTTATAGACCTTCCCTTTATCAGTGATTATTTCAGCACCCCATTTCGGGTCAACAATCGTCATTTTGCAATTGGCACAAACATCCACTCCCAACTGCACAGGTTCTGGTTTATCAGGATGTGAACATGATGCGAATAACAGAACCGACCAAATAAAAATAATTAGTACTGTTATTAACTTGTAACTTTTTCTTGAAGTTTTTGAATATGTTTGCATACCTTTTTCTTGTTTAAGATGAATGAGAAAAAAGCTAAAATAATAGAACCGGCTGCTATATAAGCCCCTATATCCGGCATAGAGAATGCCCGGAAATTGAGCAATTGCTTTGCCCCGATTAAGGGCGGCTGATACGTCATTCCCGGCACTTTTATTATTGCCATTGGCGATAAATTATGCCCGTAATCATACTCCCACTTGTAAAAATCATATATACCCACAGCAGAGGCAACTATAAATATTCCAATCCACAATAGAATCAGATAATTTTTCTTAAAAACTGCAGAAAGAACACCAAATAATATCATAAACGCAATAAAGAATGGCATTATTTTAAGTTCAGCTATGGATTCCGGCTTGATTGCTTTCATCCCGATGTAGTGATTTAAGCCGTTAATGCTTTGCAGGTCTCCTTCTTTTTGCCCGTCAATTTTGTTTATAAAAATAGAAAGCCCCAAACCTTCGGGATATTGCGGTGCTTCAAGGGAAATGCTCCATATTGGAAAGAAATAGAGCAACACCAAAATTAACGAAGCAAATAGCATCATGTATCTTGGATTTAATTTCATGGTTATTATCAAGTAATTTGTGAGGGACGGGCATGCCCGTCCCCACGGATTTCGTTACATATTGGAACTGTGCATTCACAGCCTGTTTAATATTATTTCAAATTATTTATTATAAGAAATCTCAACTTTTGAATTTGCAGGAGACACTCTAATATAACCCTGCATTTCCTGGTGCAAAGCCGAACAAAAATCTGTACAATAAAACGGGAATATTCCGGCTTCCTCCGGTATCCACTTATATGTCTGCGTCTCACCCGGCATTATCAGCAATTCGGCAGATTTACCTGTCAATATTGTAAAACCATGCGGTATATCCCAATCCTGCTCGAGGTTTGTTACATGAAAAAATACTTCATCTCCCACTTTAATCCCTTCGATATTATCAGGTGTAAAATGCGAACGTATTGCAATCATATAAACATGAACCTGCTTCCCGTTGCGTACAACTCTACAATTATCCGGATTCGTTGTTTTAAATGCATGATTATTATCCTCAATTCTATAGAATTTTTTTGATTTATCCATAAGAATCTTCGCCGGAATTGACTGTGCATAATGTGGCTCACCTATTGTAGGAAAATCAAGAAGCATTTTCATTTTGTTTCCGCTTATGTCAATCAACTGTGCAGCCTGGCATAATTCGGGACCTGTCGGCAAATAGCGGTCTTTTGTAATTTTATTCAAAGCTATTAGATATTTACCATATGGTTTCCTTGTGTCGCCGCCGGGTATGTTGAGATGTCCAATTGAATAATATACAGGAATTCTATCAACAACCGTAAAATCTTTCAAACTCCATTTTACAACCTCTGAAGATACGAACATAGAAGTATAAGCAAAGCCATTACCGTCGAATTCCGTATGCAAAGGACCTAAGCCGGGATTCTGCACTTCGCCTGCAATAACTGCACCATAATTGAGTACCGGAATTCCGCTTATTGTCTTGTCAAATTTCTTATCTTCGATAGCTTTGAGCATTTTTGTAAACGAAAATACCGGTATTACAGTTGACAGCTTGCCGTCACCGACAATTAATTCACCTTCGGGGTCAACATCGCAGCCGTGCGGTGATTTTGGTGTCGGTAAATAATAGACCAAACCCGGACAATCTGCAGGATTCAATATCATTACTTTATCTAATACTTCAGAAGAAGCAGTCTGAGTTTTTTCATTATAAATATTATGGCAATATTTTACTTTTGCTTCTTTTGCTTTGCCCTGGGCAACATATTCTTCCGCTTTCTTCCAGTTGATAGCGGCAATAAAATCTTTATCATTCTGGCTTGCATTAACTTCCAATAAAGTATTTGCTTGCTCCGAGTTATAACAGGTGAAGAAATACCAGCCGTGTGATTTTCCTTTACCTGCACGAGCGAGGTCATAATCAAAGCCCGGCATCAGTATTTGGAAAGCAATTTTCATTTTACCCGTTTCTTTGTCAACTTTAACGAAGGATAATGTACCTTTGAAATTTTCTTTGTAGCTTGAAATAGGTACATCTGCATTAGGTACCGGCACACTGAATCTTGTTCCTGCAGCGAGGTATTCGGTATTTTCCGTTACAAAAGGAGAAGAATGATTGCCTGCACTATTAGGAAGCTCGATGATTTCCACTGTTCTGAATGTAGTTAAATCAATCCTGGCAATCCTGGGACAATTGTTGCCGTTAATGAAAAGCCACCTGCCATCTGCCATTCCATCGGTTTGCGATAATGACGGATGATGGGAATCGTCCCATGGAACAAAACCGTGCGAAGTCATTAACATTGGCTTTGTTTCTTCATTATATCCCCAGCCTTTTTCAGGGTCTTGAGCGAAAACCGGTATTACCCTGAATAATCTTCCACTCGGCAAACCGTAAACGGAAACCTGTCCACTGAAACCGCCGGACATAAATGTATAAAATTCATCATACTGCCCGGGAGGGACATATACTTTAGATGCAGCATCATCGCTGACCACAGATTTTTTACCTGAAGGAGAGCATTTAGTCATAAATAATACAGCAAGCAACAAAACGAATGGTACTGCAATGTAATAAAATTTTTTCATGGTATTACTCCGATTTTTATGATATAGAATTATTTTTCGTCGGCTATAGCCCGTAAATGCTCATAAATAGCCTTCGCGTCGGCTTCGTTTACATTCTGGTTAGTCATCTTGGTCATATAGGTTTTAACAAGAGCCTTAACGGTGTCATTGTTATCCTGCATATCTTCGGGGTGCATAATCATACTGATAATATACTCAGCAGAACGTCTTTTAGTAACTTCCTTAAGCGGCGGTCCGACCAGCCTTGTATCGTATTTATGGCAGGCTGTACATTTTGTCTGGAATACCGCTTTGCCTTTATCGGCTAATGCCTGGTCAACAGTAGCACCGACAGTAATATTTTTCATCACCGTATATTCACCACTCGCCGGCTTTTCTCCGTTTTAACAAATAATAACATAATTAAACTCCTAAAATATTTTAAAAAATTATAAAAAATTTAAATTTTGGAAAAACTTGTCTGAATTAAATTACTTAAAAAAAATTAATTAATAAGTTTATCTAATGTTTTATTATTGAGAATCACTTTTATATAATTTTGAATGTTAGCTACAATACTCTGTAATGATGTATCCAATGCCACATCTTCTAAAAAATACTCGCTATTAGTTTTATTAAATGAATTTTTGTTTTCAATTGCATAAATTATCTCGTAAAGAGTAATATCTTCAGGTGCTTTTGTAAGAAAAACACCGCCTTTTATACCTTTTGAAGAACGGATTATATTTCCTTTCCTCATCTCCTGCAAAATTTTTGTGAGGTAATGGAATGGGACATTAATTTCTTTCGAGATATTTGATATAGGAATATAGCTTCCCTGCACCTGCTTTGAGAGGTAAATTGCCGCTTTAATGCCGTACATGCTCGCTTTAGAAATTAATATCATATCTTTTGCATTCATAATCAGATTAATTTGTCCGAAATTAATGTATTTTCTTTTATAAAGCAAGAAATATTTTCAAAAACAAGTAAATTTATTTATAAATAAGAGTAATTAAGTGTTATCTATTCAAACATCTCATTCATCTTCTTATAAGTGGCATCCCTGCCGAGTTTGTAAAAATCCATTTCCCAATTGTTTTTTATGAATTTTTCTATAAGTTCATTACGTTTAGTCTCATCATGGTAAATCTCCTTTTCAAACATTTTGAATCGGAATTCTGCTGCTAAATCGGCAACATCGGACACGAATGGTGATAAAAAGCTGTCAATATAATCTTCTAAAGCTTTTGTATAAAAAGGTGCATTTCCCTGCGACCCTATTGAAATCGTTATATCTCCCCTTATAATTGTAGCGGGAAGAATAAAACTGCAAAGTCGGGGAACATCAGAAACGTTAATCATAATGTTTGCTTCTTCACAATCACGCTGGAGCATTTCATCTATTTCGATATTTCCCGTTGCGGCAAAAACTAAATTGTAACCCAAAACATCTTCCGGCTCGTAAGACTTTTTAATTACTTTAACCTTTTTTGATTTGAACAGTTCCTGCATTTCAGGACAATATGTAGTAGCCATAACTGTAATCGAAGCACCAAAATCAAGAAGCCTTTTAACTTTATTAAATGCTGTTAAATCACCACCTACGACAAGGCAGTTAAACTTTTCCATGTCAATTAAGACCGGCAGATAGGTGAGTTTGGGCTTTGCTTTCATTATATTATTCTCTCCATTAGTTTATTAAATATCAAAAATAATAAAAATCGGGTCTATTAAATAAAAATAATAATTTTTTAGAAAGTCATTTGAACGAAGTGAAGAATCCATTTTTCTATCTTCTAAAACCGATATTCTGAGCGAAGCAAGAATCCAGTATTCATGCGAATTTTGGATTCTTCACTCCACTTCGTTCCGTTCAGAATGACATATTTATAATACCATCATTCCAATATATTACGGCATAACTATAACTTTTGTCATGCTTGCTTTTTCACCGGTAGTTACCTTAATGAAATACACCCCTGCTGTAACTCTTGCATTATACATATTCGTAAGATTCCAGACAAACTGATGCAGTCCCGAAGCAAGAGCAATATCGGCAATATGATTAATTCTCATCCCGTTTACATTATATATATCAATTTGCACATTCGATTCATTATCGAGTGACAGAGATATATTTACATGGTCTGTAGCCGGATTGGGAGCCGCAGATAAACTAAATTCATAAACTTTATTATCATTAACACCCGTAATAATGGCATTTTTAATGACCCCCTGGCTTTGGTTATAAAAAGAACCACTGAAGGTTTCCTGTAATTTCACTGCTCTCACCATATAATAAACCTGTCCTTCATGCAAGGTGGAATCGGTAAATTTAGTGTCAATTATCATTGTCTTATTAATTTTATTGAAAGGTCCGTTCTGAGATAAAGAAGAATAGACATTATAGCCGTCAACATCGGGACCTGTGGGCTTTTCCCAGGAAATATTTACTTTTTGTCCTGCAGGTTGTACAACACTAAGATTATTCGGCTGTTGTACTACACCCATATACATTGTAAGCGTAGGGTCTCCCATTAGAGCCATGTGTACAAATCCGGGTGCAAGCTGGTTTGACCAAAAACCGGCTTGACTTCCTGTATAAGGTGGCTGGTTTATAAAATATTCATTTGGAAGATAGAGAGGTTGCGAATATTGAGAAGGTGAATAATTATTCTGAGAGATTAAATGTGAAAAGCCAATTGGTATACCCATAGCCATGTGGTGGAAATACCATGATGGTCTCCCTGCCCAGCATGCAGTTAAACCAGGAGGATCTGAGCAAAGAATTGCCCTCATTATATCATCCTGAAAATTCCAATCTCCAAACCAGGAACCAAAAAGCTCTGTAAAAATTACATTCATTGGATATTTTACCAAACTATCAGTTGTTCCAATGCCACCACAGGTTCTAGGGGAACCGCCACCACAGCCATAAGCCCATAGATAGCTTGATTTTGAAAGCTCGGTCATCCAGTCCCTGGCACTCACACTGTCATAACCAACAAGAGGAGGAAAGTTTCTCCATCCGTTTTGTCCGGGGTTTTCGCCATCGAGCCATAGGAAATTATCATCTACTAAACCTCTTGATACCATAGGAAGAAAGCCTGTCCTATACATATGGTCGCGATTCAAATAGCTTCTTAAAAGTTCAGTCTCACCTTGAGTAAAAGACGGCATATTGTACAAATCAACCCTGCCGACACGTAAGGTAGCATTATGCAGTAATTGAGTTACATCGAATTTTCC
>JBEKWK010000252.1:0-5409 GCA_049513175.1 FCB group bacterium | reverse complement strand
GCAAATACGTTGTGGAGGCAAATAAATCTCTCGTTACTTCAGCATGGACTTCAAACCTGCCTATTATTAGTGCAAATGCGGGTTACAACTGGAAAAGCCCTTCTTTACTTACGCCCACTTTGTTAAGTTCCTGGAATGTAGGTTTATCTTTCTCATTGCCTATTTTCCAGGGATTTGCTTTAGATGCCGGAATTGACCTTGCAAAAGCAAATCTGAATATTGCAGAAGCAGTCTATGACGCTGATACGCAGGCTGCTATTCTCGATGTATCACAGCAATTTTCAAGTCTTCAGGAAGCGAAGGAAAGGATTTCTGCTACGACTTTATTAGTAACACAGGCAAATGAAACACTGAAATTAGCCGAAGGCAGATATAACAACGGTGTTGGTAGTCCGTTGGAAATCACCGATGCCAGGGTTACTGTTTATAATGCAAAAACTTCATACTTCCAATCTCTTTACGATTATCATGTTGATTATTCCAGGCTCCAAAGAGCAATGGGAGTTCTTAAATAATTACTAATTACAAATTAAGAATTACTAATTGTGGTTGTATAATTTATCTTTATTACAATTATTCTAATCGAATGATTTGCCTATAATCATTCAAATAAATTTTTAAAATCCAAATACTCTTTTAATTTTGTACATATTGTTATTGGGTTAAATGAACATAATGTTTCTTCTGCAGGATATAATAATAAATTAATTTTGGTCATAGCATATAAATGAAAAATAAAATATTGCACTTATTCAAAAATCATTATCCCTTGATTGCAGCAATATTTTTTTTGTGGCTGATTGTAATTTGCATTTTAATATTTACTTTGCAACTGAATGATGGTCATGTCGTATATACGCAGGATGACCCTTATATTCATATGTCCATAGCAAAGAATTTCGCTCAAACCGGTGTGTGGGGGGTAAATAATAATTCTTTCTCGTTTTCATCATCTTCTATTCTTTGGGTGTGTTTACTTTCTCTTTCAGACATCATATTTGGTATTAATGATGCAAGCCCACTTATTTTGAACATCATTTTCAGTACAATACTTATTATAGTTCTTTATAAATTTTTAAAAAATGATTTATCGAAAAAAGTAATGTTGTTTGCATTAATCAGCTTTATCTTATTTATACCGATACCTCCGATTATATTCACAGGGATGGAGCATATTCTGCAAATAATCTTAACGATTTTGTTCGCTTATTTTTCTGCTAATTATATATCCGGTCTGACTTCGGCGAGCTCAGTCGAGTCGAACAAAACCCAGGTCAAATCTACTGTCATACCGAGAGATTTAAAGATAATAATGGTCATTGCACCTATTCTTACAATGACAAGATACGAAGGGTTATTCCTTGTAGCTGTAGTGTGTGTAATACTTTCTTTTAAAAGGAAACCGACCGTATCAGTTATAATTGGTTTGCTCGGCTTTTTACCGGTCTTGCTTTTTGGATTGATATCTATGTCAAAAGGGTGGAATTTTCTTCCCAATTCGATACTCTTAAAAGGCAACATGCATGATATTAGCTCCTTAACGAGTATCATTCATAACTATGTCGTTATTGCTTTCCATAAATATAATAAATCAAAATATTTAGTTTTACTATTAATATTAGCAATTACAATTCTGGTAATTCAATACAAAAAAGAAAAATCAATCAAAAATAGAAATGGATATATAAATCTATTCTTTATTTTCACGACAATCATACACATGGAAATTGCTGATGTAGGAATGTTTTACAGGTATGAAGCATATTTAGTGGCATTAGGTATTTTTACAGTTCTTTTATCTGGTAAACACATTACAGGTTTAATTTTTCAACATAATTTATATAGAAAATTTGGTAAAAGAGAAATTGCTTTTATTCTGTGTTTGATAATAATACTATATCCATTTTGGAAAAGAACATACCAATCTTACAGCACAACTCCGCAGGCAACTCATAACATCTATCATCAACAATACCTCATGGGCAAGTTTTTAAAAGAATTTTATTCCAATGAAGTAGTAGCCGCCAATGATATTGGAGTTATTAATTATGTTTCCAATATAAAATGTTTTGACATCTGGGGAGTGGCAAATCTTGAAATTTGCAGATTGATGATGGAACATAAGTATACCTCATCTATACTCAACAAACTAATATATGAAAATAAAGTAAAATGTGCTATTGTATATGACAGATGGATTAATGAAATCGGAGGTATCCCTGTACAATGGTTCACAGCCGGTAGGTGGAAGCTACTTAACAATGTGGTTTGCGGAGGAGACACAGTTACTTTCTATGCATTTGATAAACAGGAATTGGGGAAATTAAAAAACAGACTTGAATTATATTCAAGCAAGCTTCCTAAAGATGTGGTATGGTTAAAATAATTAAAATTTTTAATTCTTAATTTTAAATTTTTAATTTCGGTAAACTCAACTCTACCATCCTGCACCATAAACTGACCAGCTTTTGTCCTGCCGGAGTATTCCAATCTCTTTCAATGTCAGCGTGGCACTGCTTACCTAAGCCCATACGCGCATGATGGCAAAATCGGCATTCTAAGGGTTGAAAACCCGTTCCATGTAATTCGCAAAGATTATTATTCAGAAAATTGCATCCGTTATTTGCATAAATTTTATTTGCGATATTGCCTTCGCATCCTTTAAAAGCAGGAGAAACCACGCCAAAGTTAAGTTCGGGAGATACTTCCAGCATCATACGGTTAGCGAAGCCTGCATTTATTGCACGCTCAGCCTCTTTAACTGTCCACCATCCAGGTCTCATGCAAAAATTAAGACATATCTCACATCCGCAAGGTCCTGACGGAGGATATTTATCCTCAAGACTGCTCATGCGTTTCAGCTTTTTCCTGCTCATAAAAAAATATTTATTTTATCAAGTTCTCTAATATCATTACCGAATCTGAAACACATTTTTCGCAAACATTTTCAAATAATCTGTTAGCCTTTGCAAATTGCCGTCCTTCCTCAGTGTTCAAATCACAATTTATTAATTCCCTGCAATTTGTTGTTCCATGCAAAGATTTAAATTTTTCATTGAAATCCTGAATCATTTTGTAGGTATTTTCTTTTCGTGCATTATTATCAGAATACTTTTGACAATTATAAACACTGATTACCATAAAAGAACCTGTAACTGCTCCGCAAGTTTCCTGCAATCTGCCCATTCCCGCACCAAAGCCGCAGGCAATTGATACGGCAAGTTTTTGAGCAATTTCCAATTTTTCCGAATATGTCAATAATACAGACTGAGCACAATTCAAGCCTGATTGAAAAAATTCAACGGCTTCTTTTTCTTTTTGATTCATAACAATATTTTTTTTAAATTGGTAAACTATCCCCGGGAAACCCTCGGCACTGATGGATTTCATATTCAAAGATTCCTGCAATTACCCCCGGGTCATCATCCATAATCTTTTTTATTTCATCTACACCTGCATTGAAAATACCAATACCTGATATGTTACTATCGTCCCTGACTGGACAAACGATTGAAAGCAAACCATCCGCTCTTAATGCAAAATTTCTTCTGCCATGTTCCCAAACAATTTTATCAACTCCCTCTTCAAATCTTTTAGGTGTATTTTTTAAAATTACTAAAGTATAATTTCTTGAAAGTGACATCATCTGCATCATGTATTCATCTGTAATTTCAGTCATACTTATACCTAAAAAAATTGATATACATCTTAAATTATTTCACCAATATCAACTTGTTTGCCTGAGTATGAGAGCCAATCTGCAAGTTATAAAAATAACTGCCGCTTGCAAGACCTGAAGCATTGAATCTTGCCTGATGTTCACCAGCTTCCTGTAGCTCATTGACAAGAGTCATAATTTCCTTCCCTTCATTGTCATATATCTTAAGAACTACATTTGCAGGCTCTATTACAGTATAAGTAATCACAGAATAATCACTGAACGGGTTAGGATATGCGGTCATTTTCATATTGTAAACAACAGGAAATTGCACTCCGGTCGGCTGTGAATTTACTCCTCCACCTTCCGTTAGAGTATAAATATTATTTGCAATCAAATTTTTGAATACATCTCTTTTCTGTGGTTTCGTGGGCCATAACACAACAACAGAATCAATATTCTTAATATTTCCCAAGCCGAAATGAAGCCTGTACGGGAACTGAACGGATTCATCCTGCCCGCAAACAACATCTCGCATAAACATACTTTTTCCTGAATATACATAAGCCCTTCCGCCAATTGCAAATTTATTACCTGTTACACATCGTAAATCAATTTCTACAGCATTCAAGCCGTTTCGAATTGTATTTTTAAATAATGAAATTCTGTTCTGATTATAAATAGCAAGATCTAGCTTACCATCGTTATTATAATCAAACCAAACCTGCCCTGCACCATAACAATCCATCCCGTCTATACCATATTCAAATCTTTTCATTTGGAAAGTATGATTTGGCTGCTGCTCGTAAAAGCTGATGAACCTGTATGGGTTGTAAGTTTTTAACAACAAATCAGGTAAGCCGTCATTGTTGACATCGGCAAAAGCGGCGCTTGAATGATAATCCTCATATTCCAAACCGCATGGTGCAATTTGCCCCGGATAATTATTATACTGCCCTGTTAAATCTGTAAAATTATAATCAGGTGGACCATCATTATGATAAAGTCCTGTCCCTCTATGGTCGTATTGTTCTATAAACCGTGCATGGCATATCCGTGCTACAATTAAATCAAGATTGCCGTCATTATCATAATCGAAAAGATTAACTCCTGAGCCATGCTGAGAGCCTCCGAGGCTGTTTATATCCAGATTTTTCGTTGGGGCAACATCATGGAAATTCCCTGTACCGTCATTTTCATAAAGCTCGTCCCGTTCGAGATAATAATTACCGATGTATAAATCAAGAGAGCCGTCATTATTGTAATCGCCATACTGAGATGCTCTCGCCCGCCTGAAAATATGACCAGCAGGAAACATTCGGAAAGATTCATCAGTAAAGTCATTGTTTTTATTATTTATAAAAACATAACTCGGGAGAATATCCGGTCCAAGTGAATCATATTTTGATGCCTGCTGAAGGGCAACTAAATCCGGGTAGCCGTCATTATTCAGGTCAGCCCAATTGAACAGTAATGGCGAATAAGTAAAAGTGTGAAATGGATGTAAAGATAGAATTTTTTCTGTGAATTTACCATTATCATTTATGAATACATTGCTCGTATCATACCCGAAAATTACAATATCCATTTGCCCGTCATTATTAATGTCAACAAACGAGTAGCATTGAGCAGTTCCCGGATAATTAGGATTATGATTGTTTACAATTCCCAACTCTTGTGTAACATCCGTGAAAGTTCCGTTTTTATTATTCCTGTATAATTTATTATTGATAAGCAAATCCATATAGCCG